>NZ_JAIGQA010000075.1:0-33254 GCF_019733245.1 Streptomyces sp. WAC04114 | reverse complement strand
GCGGGTGGGTGGTGCCGGTTGGGCCGGAGGGCTTACGGGCGCCAGTTCGCCAGGACGCCCTCGTAGAGCTCCTTGTCCGTGAGCTCGCGGGGGGTTTCGCCGGCGAGGAAGTGGGACGTGTTGGGGGTCTTGAGCTTGCGGAGGTAGTCGAAGGCCTTGTTCGCCGGGTCTCCGAAGGCGACGAAGGAGAAGAAGACGGTGGGGTGGGTCTTGGCGGCGTCGGTGAGGGCCTGGGTGGCCGGGGTCTTCGCGTCCGGGGCGCCGTCGGTCTGGAAGACGACGAGGGCGGGGGTGGTGGGGTCCGCCGCGGTCTTGTCGTGGTGGGCGAGGACGGCTTCCACGGCTGCGTGGTAGCTGGTGCGGCCCATGCGGCCGAGGCCGGCGTGCAGCTCGTCGATCTTGTTCTCGTGGTCGGTGAGGGTGATCTCGCCGGTGCCGTCGAGTTCGGTGGAGAAGAAGACGACCGGGACGGTGGCCTCGGGGTCGAGGTGGGCGGCGAGGGCGAGGGTCTGCTCGGCGAGGGCCTGGGCGGAGCCGTCCTTGTAGTACGGGCGCATGGAGGCGGAGCGGTCGAGGACGAGGTAGACCTTGGCGCGGGTGCCGGTGAGGTTGTGGGAATCGAGGGTGGTGGCGGCGGCCTTGTAGGCGGTGGTGAGGCCCGGGGCGCGGGTCTTCACGCGGGTGAGGGGGAGGGCGGGGCCGTCCGTGTCGCTCTTCGGCTCGGTGGCGGGCTTGGCCTTGGCGTTGGCCTTGGACTCGGTCTTGGACTCGGTCTTCGGCGTGGTCTTGCGCTTCGGCTTTGTGTCGGCTGTGGGGTTGGTCGCCTCGGCTTCGCCTTCGGCGGTCTTGTTCCCGTCGGCACCGCCCGTGCTGTTTTCGTCGTCGGCTGCGGGTGGCCCCTGTGGGGCCGGGTCGCCGTCGGCGGCCGCGGCCTCGGGGGCGGCGTCGGGCTCGGGCTCCGTCTCGGCCTTCGTGTCCGTCGGTGCCGTGGCCTCGTCCGCAGGAGCCGGCTCGGCGGCCGGGGTCGGCTTGTCCTCCTCGGACGGCTCCTCCACCGGCGCCGGCTTCTCCGCCGTGGCCTCGTCCGCCGGCGTCGGCTTCTCGGCGGCCGCGGGCGTCTCCGGCTTTGCCGCCGCCGGCTTCTCGGCGACCGCAGGTGCCTCCGCCTCTGCTGCCGTCGGCTCCTCCGCAGCCACAGCCGCAGCAGCAGCCGCAGGCGTCTCCGGCTCTGTCTCCGTCGGCTTCTCGGCCGCCGTAGGCGGCTCGGTCTCGGCCTCCGTCGGCTCCTCCGCAGCCGCGGGCCTCTCCGGCTCGGCCTCCGTCGGCTTCTCGGCGGCCGAAGTCGACTTCGTCGCCTTGTCCGTGACGGACGGGGTCTCCGCGGTCGTCGGCTGGGCGGCGGCGTCCGGGGTCTCTTCGGCCCTCGGGGCCTCGGCGGCCGGCGTCGGGGCGCTCTCCGTCGAGTCGGCGGGGCGTGGGCCCGCGACCTTGTCGAAGGCCGCCGACACGAGGTCGTGTTCGTCGTCGCGAGGTTCGGGGACGGTCGCGGTCGGGCCCGGAGCGGGTTCCGGGGAGGGGGACGGGACCTTGGGGGTCGCCGCAGGTGCTGTCGGAGTGGTCTCGGAGATCGTCGGTTCGGCCGGCGTGGTCTGCGCCGCACCCTCCGGCTCGGCGGTTTGTGACTTGCGGGGTCGTCCGAACGCGTTCCGCAACCGAGTGAGAATGCCCATGTGCGCGCAACCCTTCGCGTGAGTTGAAGCCCGTCAATCCCTGGCCAGGACGGACACGTAAGGTTAGCGGCCCTCCTGTGTGATCTTGGGCAGGGTCTGTTGTGCCAGGTCCACCTTGTCAAGAGGGACATCCGGCCCGTGTAGGTGTCGCCGGGCTGAATCGCCACAACCCCCGTACGTCACCCGCGGGTTCAACCGTTGTTCACCAGGGCGCCCGGCTCTCGCACAAATGCGCCCCTACGGTCACGCTGACACCAAGGGCGTCCATGGGGAGAGTACAAGTGCGCAAGCTGCTGCCGTTGATCGGAACACCGTCCGGTTCGCACCCCGGCGGCCGGTCCGCCATGACCTGTCGTTTCCGGTGTGGTGACGCCTGCTTCCACGAGGTGCCCAACACCAGCTCCAACGAGTACGTCGGTGATGTGATCGCCGGTGCGATCGGCCGCCGGTCGATGATGCGGGCCGCGGCCGTGGTGACCGTGGCCGCCGCGGGGGCGGGTGCCACCGGGGTCGTACAGGCTCCGCGGGCCGCCGCCGCCCCGGCCGGCGGCGCCCCGTCCGCCGCTGCCGCCTCCGAGGCCGCCCGGCGCAAGCACAACGGCGCGCGCGGTCTGCGCTTCGCGCCCGTCGCGCCGAACACCGCCGACGCCGTGACCGTGCCGGAGGGGTACCGGCAGAACGTCGTCATCCGCTGGGGCGAGCCCATCCTGCGCGGGGCGCCCGCGTTCGACCCGGAGAAGCAGACCGCGAAGGCCCAGGCCGCGCAGTTCGGCTACAACTGCGACTTCCTCGCCCTGCTTCCGCTGCCGGGTGAGCGCGGGCGGCAGCTGCTCGTCGCCAATCACGAGTACACCGACGAGATCCTGATGTTCCGCGGCTACGACGCCGCCAACCCGACCCGTGAGCAGGTCGAGGTCGCCTGGGCCGCGCACGGGCTGTCCGCCGTGGTGGTGGAGGAGGACCGCAGGAGCGGCAAGCTCACCGCCGTCTCCCGGCACCAGCTCAACCGGCGGGTCACCGCCACCACCGCCTTCCGGCTCACCGGGCCCGTCGCCGGGTCCGACCTCGTGAAGACCTCCGCCGACCCGACCGGCACCAAGGTGCTCGGCACCCTCAACAACTGCTCCGGCGGTGTCACCCCGTGGGGCACGACCCTGCACGGCGAGGAGAACTTCAACCAGTACTTCGCCAACAGCGGCCGGGCGACCGACAAGCGCTACGGGATCGGCACCGGGGCGACCGAGCGCAAGTGGGAGAGGTTCGACAAGCGGTTCGACGTCGCCCAGGAGCCGAACGAGGTGCACCGGTTCGGGTACGTGGTGGAATTCGATCCGTACGACCCCGAGTCCACGCCCCGCAAGCACACCGCTCTCGGGCGGTTCAAGCACGAGGCGGCCACCGTGCGGCTCACGCACGACGGGCGGCCGGTCGTGTACTCCGGTGACGACGAGCGGTTCGACTACTTCTACAAGTTCGTCGGCAGCAAGCGGATGAAGCGCGGATCCTCCCGTGCCGTGCGTGAGCACAACCTCTCCCTGCTCGACGAGGGCACGCTGTACGTCGCCAAGCTCACCGGTGACTCCCCCGCCCTGGAGATCGACGGCACGGGCAAGCTGCCGAAGGACGGCGAGTTCGACGGGAGCGGCGAGTGGATCCCGCTGGCCACCGCCACCGCCGACGGTGCCGTCTCGCACGTGGAGGGGATGAGCGCCGAGGAGGTGTTCGTCTTCACGCGGCTCGCCGGTGACAAGGTGGGCGCCACCAAGATGGACCGGCCCGAGGACATCGAGCCCAACCCGGTGACCGGCAAGGTCTACGTCGCGCTGACCAACAACACCAACCGGGGCGTCGGCTCCAACGCCAAGGCGGACGAGGCCAACCCGCGCAACGCCAACAAGCACGGGCACGTGCTGGAGCTCACCGAGCGGTGGAACCGGCCCGAGAGCACCCGCTTCGCCTGGTCGCTGTTCCTGGTCGCCGGTGACCCGGACGACCCCGCGACCTACTTCGCCGGGTTCCCGAAGGACGCCGTCAGTCAGATCTCCTGCCCGGACAACGTGGCCTTCGACCCCCACGGCAACCTGTGGATCTCCACCGACGGCGCCCAGCTCGGCTCGCACGACGGGCTGTTCGGCGTGGCGACCCGGGGTGAGCGGCGCGGCGAGCTCAAGCAGTTCCTGACCGTGCCGAAGGGGGCCGAGACCTGCGGCCCGATCATCCAGGACCGGCGCGTTCTCGTCGCCGTGCAGCACCCGGGCGAGATCGACGGTGCGTCCGTGGAGAAGCCGGCCAGCGCCTGGCCCGACGGCCCCGGCACATACGTCCGCCCGGCGGTCGTGGCCGTGTGGCGTGCCGACGGGCGGAACATCGGCGTCTGAGGCACCTGGCAGCAGCCGTCCGGGGCGGCAGCCGTCCGGCAGCAGCCGTTCACGGAAGGGCTGGGCTCGGGGGTCTGAGAGGGCCTCCGGGTGCCGGCCGTTCCCGCGCCGGCCACTCCGGGTAGGCCGGTGCCTGCCGGGCCACCTCCCCGTACGCCTCCTCCAGCGCGGGGTAGACGCCGTCGAGGTCGGTCTCCGTGCGGGCCGCGGCGAGCAGCCGTACGCCGAGCGGGTCGCCCTTGATGCGGCGTACCGCCAGGTCGGGGCGGGGGTGCGGGTCGGCTGGCAGACGGTGACCACCTCGCCGGTCGCGACCAGGGCGTCGGCCGTGTGGTAGTCGCCGTGCAGGACGTGCGGGCTGAGGCGGGCGGCGCGGAACATCCGCTGGACGGCGTCCCACTCGCCGTCGACGGTGGGGTCGATCATCCAGCGGTCGCCGGCCAGGTCGGCGAGGTCGACCTCCTGCTTCACGGCCGCCGGATGGTCGACGTGCAGGGACACGCACTGCGGTTCGCGCTCCACCAGGACGCGCAGCCGGAGCTCCACGGGGATGCGCAGCGGGCAGCCCTCCACGTCGTGGACGAAGGCGACGTCGAGCTGGCCGTCGGCGACCATGCGGAGCAGGGCGTTGGGCGAGACGTTCATGTGGAGGCTGGGGTTCTGGCCATGGGCCCGCAGCCGGCGCAGCCAGCCCGCCAGGGCCTTGCTCGCGGTCGAGCCGACGCGGAGCTCGGCGCCGCCGGACGCCGCCGCCCTCGCCTCGGTGACCAGCAGGTGCAGGTCGGCCGTCAGCGGGCGGGCGCGGCTGAGGACCAGGCGGCCGAGCGGGGTGGGGCGGCAGCCGGTGTGGGAGCGCAGGAAGAGCGGTCCGCCCAGCTCCTGCTCGACGCGGCGCAGTTGTGTGCTCAGCGAGGGCTGGGCGAAGCCCAGTTGCCGGGCGGCACGGTGCAGACTGCCGCACGCGGATACGGCTGTCCCGCTGCTGCGCGGGGCGGCCGTATCCGTCTGCGCGCACCCGGTCCGGGTCAGCGTCCCTCGTGCAGCGTGAGGTCCGTGACGACCGCGCGGTGGTCGGTGCCGGCCAGGTCCAGGATGCGGGTGCGGCTCGCCCCGAAGTCCTCGGACACCAGCACGTGGTCGATCTGCACGCCGAGTGTGGGTGCCGTCCGGGCCGGCCAGGTGGCCGTGCGATCGGCGCCGTCCAGGCGGGAGGCGTCGCGCAGGCCGGTGTCGAGGATGCGGCGGAAGGCGGCGTGGTCCTGGGAGGCGTTGAAGTCGCCGGCCAGGACCAGGGGGGTGCCCGGGTCGGTGCGGGCCGCGTCGCGCAGCGCGCCGAGCTCCCGGCGCCAGAGGTCCACCCGGCCGGGCAGCGGGGGCATGGGGTGGGCGAGTTGCAGCCGTACGGCGTGCCCGTCGACGTCGGCGACCGCCCCGGGCATGCCCATCGTGCCGGGCACGCCCTCGGTGGGCCGGAGCGGGAAGCGGCTGAGGATGACGGAGCCCTCGGAGCCGCCGCCCTCCACGGCCCGGCGGTGCGGATAGTCCGGGGAGAGGTCCCGCTTCAGCAGCGCGTCGCACGCGTAGTCGCACTCCTCCACGAAGACCACGTCCGGTTTCTCGCGGCGGACGGCGGTGACGAGGGAGGCGGTGCCCTGGCCGAACTCGACGTTGGAGGTCAGCACGCGCAGTTCGGCGACCGGCCGGCCCGAGGGGTCGCCGACCGTGCCGTACGGCTCGATGAACCAGGCCAGCAGGCCGAGCAGGACCACGCCCCACACCGTCCCCAGCCACCAGCGCGACAGCAGCGTGAGCAGCAGGGCCACGGCGGTGGGGACGAGCAGCCAGGGGAGGAAGGCGAGGAACTGGGGGACGGGGGTGATGCCGTCGCTGTCGGCGGCCCGGAAGCCGACGACCACGCTCACCCCGGCGAACAGCAGGCCGGCACACCAGGCGGCGGACCGCCGTCCGGGAGGGCGGTGCTCGCGCCCGTCGTCCCTGGCGGTCCACTCGGCAGCGGCGGTGTCCAAGGCCCGGCCTTCCGTTCGCGGGATGGGATGCCCGAATCCTCCCTCACGGGCGAATCCTTCCTCAGAGACGGGGTGGGGCGGGGGAAGGTTGCCGGGCGTCGACCCGGGCCAGGAACTCCTCCAGCGCGGCGTCGAACACCTCCGGGCGTTCCAGGTTGGGCATGTGGGCCGCGCCGTCGACGATGTGCAGCTCCGCGTCCGGGAGGGCCGCGTGCAGGGCCAGGGCGTCGGAGACGGGCGTGAAGGTGTCGTCGGCGCCCACGACGACCAGGGCCGGGACGCAGACGCGCGGCAGCAGGGCGGTGTAGTCGGGGCGGCGGGCCCGGGCGCGCAGGGCCGCGGCGGCACCCTCGGGGGCGGTGGCCGTCATCATGCCGTGCACGTGCGCCTTGACCTGGGCGGACGCGTACGGGGCGACCATCCGCTCCAGGACCTCGTCGGCGTAGCCGCGCATGCCCTCGGCGAGGAGGCGGTCCGCCATGGCGTCGCGGGTGCGCACGCCCTCGGGGGTCTCGGCCGCCGGGAAGGTGTCCGCGAGGACCAGGCCGCGGACGCGCTCGGGGAAGAGGCGGTAGCAGTCCATGACGATCTGGCCGCCCATGGACAGGCCCGCCAGGACGAACGACTCCACCTTCAGCTCGTCCAGAAGGGCCTCGATGTCCCGGGCGAATCCGGAGAAGTCCGCGACGGCCGGGGTCGTGGGGGAGGCGCCGTAGCCGCGCAGGTCGGGGGCGACGACACGGCGGGTACCCGGGAACCTGTCGAGCTGCGGGGCCCACATCGTGCGGTCGAAGGGGTGGCCGTGGACGAGGACCAGGGGTACCCGATGCGTGTCGGGGCCTTTGTCCTCATATGCGAGGAAGGGTGCCATGACGTCGACCCTAGGCCGCCCAACTACTCGGTGCAATAAGATCTTTGCTCTCGGTGCAATCCAGGGGTCCAAGGGGGAGACCGGCCGATGAGTGACTACCGGCGCATCGCCGACCGCATCGCCGACGACATCGCCACCGGCCGGCTGCGGCCGGGCCAACGGCTGCCGCCGCAGCGGGCGTTCGCACGGCGGCGGGGCATCGCCCCCTCGACGGCCGGGCGGGTGTACGGCGAACTCGTGCGGCGCGGGCTGGTCGTCGGGGAGGTCGGGCGCGGCACCTTCGTACGGGCCGCACCGGACGGCCCGGCGGGGCAGGCGCTCATCGAGCCCGGCCCGGCCGCCACGCCCGTCAACCTGGAGCTCAACTACCCCTCCGCGCCCGGCCAGCCGGAGCTGCTCGCCCCCGTCCTCGCGCCCCTGCTGCGCCCCGACGTGCTGGCCGAGGCACTGTTACCGGCCGCCGCGACCGGCACCGAGGCCGCCCGGGAGGCCGCGGCCACGCTGCTCGCCGGCCCGGGCTGGCGCCCCGCCCCGGAGCGGCTGCTGTTCACGGGCAACGCCCGGCAGGCCATCGCCGCCGTGCTGGCCTCGCTGGTCCGGCCGGGCGGCCGGGTCGGGGTGGAGCAGCTGACGTATCCACTGGTCAAGGAGATCGCGGCGCGGCTCGGCATCACGCTGGTGCCGCTGGCCCAGGACGCGTCCGGGCTGCTCCCGGAGGCCGTGGCGGCCGCGCACCGCTCGGCGCCGCTGTCCGCCCTCTACGTGCAGCCGACCCTGCACAACCCCACGTCCCTGACGACACCCCGGCCGCGGCTGCTGCAACTCGCCCAGCTGGTCCACGACCTGAACCTGCCGGTGGTGGAGGACCGCATCTGGTCCTTCCTCCGGGAGTCCGGTGATCCGCTCGCCGCGCACGCCCCGGCCCTCACCCACGTCGTCGACGGGCTCTCCAAGCGGGTCGCCCCGGGGCTCACCGCGGGGTTCCTCGTCGTGCCGCCGCACCGGGTCGACGCCGTGGCCCGGGCCGTGCGGTCGGGCGGCTGGAGCGCGGGGCGGTTCGCGCTGGAGGCGGCCGTGCGCTGGGCCGGGGAGGGGACGGTGGCGCGGCTGGTGGCGGCCAAGCGGGCCGACGCGGCACGGCGGCAGCGGATCCTCGCCGAGGAACTGGCGGGCTTCACCGTGCGGTCCGACCCGGGTGCCTACTTCGCCTGGTGGGACCTGCCCGAGCCGTGGCGCGCGGACACCTTCACGGCCGCCGCCGCGGCCCACGGCATCGCCGTCACACCCGGCCCCGCCTTCGCCGTCGCCCCCGGGCACACGCCCGACGCCGTCAGGCTCGGGCTCGCGTCGGCTCCGGAACCGGATCTGCGACGGGCACTGCGGACCCTCGCGCATGTCGCCGCGCGGCGAGCCGGGGACCGTACCGGCCCGTGACCCAGGCGCCGGCCGCCACCGCCAGGCCCAGCAGGCACAGCAGCCAGGACACCGTGCGCAGGGTGGCGGTGAGGGCGTCGTAGACGGCGCCCGCGGCCGGGCGGTGCAGGGCGTCGGGCAGGTCGGCGAGGGTGAGGCGGCGGCCGATCGCCACGGCGAGGACCAGCAGCACCCCGCCCAGGGCCGTGCCCAGCCCGAGGGCGGTGACCGCGCGGCGGCGGCACGCGGCGACGGCGATCGCGGCGAGAGCGAGGACGGCGGCGGCGAGCGGCAGCCAGAAGGCGGCGGTGTCCAGCACGTGGTACCCCTTGCGCAGTCGGTCCGCGTCGTCGGCCGGGAGCACCGGGATCCGCGTGTGCGTGACCGGGATGCGATGGGCGAACGGCACGTGGTCGTCGGAGAATTGCTGCTTGACCCGGGCGATGACGGGAGCGGCGTCGACGGTGACCGGGGCTCCGCGGGCGCCGTCGTCGCGCACGGCGCGCAGCACCGCGTCGTGCACGGCCCGGTTCGCCGCGTCCCAGGCCACACGGTAGGCCTCGGTGCGGGTGAAGGAACGGGCCGCGTCGTGCACGAAGGGCCCGACCGCCCCGCGCAGCGGCCCGGTGACGGCCTCGCGCCGCCCGGCCTCCCGCATGACACCGTCGCCCATGGCCTCCGCGACCGCGCGCCGCACGTCCGGGTCGGCGGCGAGCGGCGCCATCGTCCGCACGTAGCGGCCGGTGTCGGTGAGCCCGTGGGCCGCCCAGGACGCGAGCGCCGCGAACGGCACGAGCAGGCACGCGAGGGTGAGCAGAACGGCCGACAGGACGTTCCGCGCTCGTGGGGGCGCCTGCTCGGGACGCGGCGCCCGGTCTCGCTCGGACACCCTTCCAGGCAACGGGCCCCGCGCCCGGCCCGCGAGCGGTGCGACGCCCTCCGCCGGCCCGTCCGCCACCCCGCACGGCACTCCACCTGCGAGAAGCGGCG
Organism: Streptomyces sp. WAC04114; assembly: GCF_019733245.1. Lineage (NCBI taxonomy): Bacteria > Bacillati > Actinomycetota > Actinomycetes > Kitasatosporales > Streptomycetaceae > Streptomyces > Streptomyces sp. WAC04114. Next base: position 23,845 of record NZ_JAIGQA010000075.1, on the reverse strand, counting down.
TCGCCCGGCTCCGGTGCCGGGCTCCCCCGAACGGGTGCCCCGGTCCGTTCCGGGTTCAGCCGGCGCCCCGGCCTCAGCCGATGCGCCGGCCCGCGGCGTCCTCGTGCGTGTAGTAGCGGTAGAACACCATCGCGAGGACGCCCGCCCCCACCGCGAGCCCCAGGCCGCTGGAGCTGAGCACGGACGCACCGGACTGGCTGTACAGGAAGCCGGTCGCACCGCCCGCGAAGACGAACCAGCACACCGCGTGCAGTTCGCGGCGCAGCAGCGGCGCCACCGCGCACACGGCGGCGAACAGCGCGGCGAACACGACCGCCGTGACGAAGCCGAACAGCAGGTTCCAGCCCGTGATGGGCCCGGCGTCGCGCCGGATGGCCGCGGCCCAGTAGCCGTAGGTGAGCCCGAGCACGATGGGCAGGCCGACCTTTACGGCGATGTGCGTCCGCGCTCCGAAGACATCGGGCCGGCGACGTGGCGTGATCATCCTGCGTGAGGCGGGTGCCGCATGAGCCATGACAGCTCTCCTCTCTGTCCCTGCCCCTGGAACCAGGGCACACCTGCGGGCAGCCCCTGGCAAGTCGGATGTACGGGGGGAATGGGATGCGGCCGGTGCGGGCCCGTGTTTCGCTGGGGCCGTGAGCCGCCACCGCGAGGGGCACGGTCCGCTCGTCCGGCACGCGCGGGCCGGGCGCAACGACGTCGTGCGGCGGCAGGAGCTGCTGCGGGTGCGGGGCCGCAGCGTGGCCTGGGTGCCGCCGCTGCTGCTGCTCGTCGCCATCGTCGTGGCCGACTACCACACCATCGGCGAGTTCCGCATGATCTCCTGGATCGTGCTGGTGCCCGCCCTCGCCGCGTCGATCTGCGGGGTGTGGGGCACGGCCCTCTTCGCGGTCCTCTCCCTGTTCACGTACGTCGTCGCCGACAGCACCTGGCCGCACGAATACCGGGCCGGCCGCGCCGACTTCGTCCTCGTCGCCCTCGGCGGCATCCTCGCCACCCTGGCCTGCGCGATCCGCGTGCGCGACGAGAACCGCGCGCTGCACATGAGCGACGTCGCCGACACCGTCCGCCGTACCGTGCTGCGCCCGCTGCCGCCCGGCTGGGGCGGCCTCGACCACGCCGGTGTGTACCTCACCGCCGACGCCCACGCCCGCGTCGGCGGCGACTTCTACGACATCCAGCCCGGCCCGCACGGCACCCGGGTGCTGGTCGGCGACGTGCAGGGCAAGGGCCTGGGGGCGGTGGAGGCGGCGGCCGCGCTGCTCGGCACCTTCCGTGAGGCCGCGTACCACGAGACGGAGCTCGCGACGGTCGCCGAGCGGCTGGAGACGCGGATGATCCGGCACCGCGGGCACACCGTCGCCCTGGGCCGCTCCGACGGCGACCGGTTCGCCACGGCCGTCCTGCTCTCCTTCCCCGACGACGAGCGGGAGGCGGTGGACGTCCTGCTGTTCGGGCACGAACCACCGCTCGCCGTCGGGCCGGGCGGGGTGCGCACCCTGTCGGCCGGGGCCGGGCTGCCGCTCGGCTGCCGGGACCTCGCGCCCGGGCCGCCCCGGACCCGGCGGTGGCGGGTCGCCGCCGACGAGACGCTGCTGCTGGTGACGGACGGTGTGACCGAGGCCCGGGACGGCACCGACGCGTTCTATCCGCTGGCCCACGAGGTGAGCCGGGCCGTCGCCGAGGACCCCGGCACCGCCGAACCGGCCCGCCTCGCCGCCTTCGTACGGGACGGCACCCTGCGGCACGTCGGCGGGCGCCTGGGCGACGACACCACGGTGTTCGCCGTCCGCAGGAGATCCGTGGGCGAAGCCCCCGAAGGCGGACGTTTGCGGTCCTGAGACCCACCTTCGCAGCCGCAGCGGTTACGGTGCTGACGTACGTGATCGACACAGGGGGTGGGGCCATGCCCGGAACCGTGCTGCTGCTGGCGGCCTCGCCGGTGGGCAGGGGGCGCCTGGTGGACGCCGCCTCGGTGCTCCCCGTCCTCGCCGCCGTACCGCCCGCGGTGCTGTCCGGCACCGACACCGCGAACGTCGTCGAACTCGCCGACCCGCTGGAGCCGCAGGCTGTCCTCACCCGGCTGCGCGCCGCCGCCACGGCCCCCGGGCCCCTCACCGTGTACGTCACCGGGCAGCTCCAGCTCGACCGCCGGCAGCGCCTGCCCCACCTGGCGCTCGCCCGCACCACCGCCTCCACCGCCCGCTACACGGCGTTCCCCTGGCACTGGTTCCGGGAGGAGCTGCGGCTCAGACCGGCCGGCGCCACGACCCTCCTGCTCGACCTGCACGCGGACGCCGAGACCTGGGAGCTTCTGCGGAGCACCCCGCTGGACTCGGGGCGCGGCAACGCCGTTCACGGCCGCATCGCGCCCCCGCCGTCCCGGCGTACGGTCGCGGCCCCGGCGTACATGAAGGCCGTCGCGACGATCCTGCGCAGCGGATTCCGGCCGCCCGTCGAGCAGTTGCACCAGCAGGCGATGACCCGGATCGCGCCCGAGAGCGCGGGCACGGACCTGGTGCTGAGCACTCCCGGCCCGACGGGCGGCGACCCGCACGCCGCCATCTCCGCCGCCGTCCAGTCCGGCCGGCACGCGGACGCCGACGCGCTCGCCGCCCGGCACGAGCAGGCCGCCGTCACCGCGCACGGGCCCGCGTCCGAAGAGGCCCTGCACTGGGCCGAGGTACGGGCCGACCTGGCGATGTTCGCCGGGGACGCCGCCCGCAGCTGCCGCACCTGGCTGATGATCGCCACCGCCCGTCTGAACGCCGGGCAGGCACCGGACGCCCCCGCCGTCGAGTCCGCCGTGGACCGGGCCCACCACCAGTGGGGCCAGGTGCACGACACCGCCCCCGCCCGCGAACTGGGCGCAGAGCTCGCCGCGTTGCGCGGACGGGTGCCCGGACGGCGCGAAGGAGCACTGGACCATGTGCAGCGCCAGCTGAGGCAGTTGCAGACGCCCGCCGGTACCGGAACACGCATCCCGGACGGGGCGGCGTTCACCCGGCCTACGTGAATCGAGCTGCCCGGCGGCGCCTCGCCGGCGCGAAGGCGTCGATCGCTCCCGCGCCCCTGCCCGGTGCGCTGTTCCATCCCTGGATGCGGTCGGCAAGCTTCCTGAGCCGAGGATCTTCAGGACCGACGGCGAGCTGGAAGTGGGACTGCTTCACCGGCCGCAGATGCCCGCCCCAGGCAACGACGCCCTCACAGTCCGCGAGGATGTCTGTGACGACGATCTGCTCGGCTTCGCTCATGCCGGTGTTCTTGACATCGGCTCCCAGCGGGTAGTGCAGGGGCCGGATCGCGATGGCCGTGCCCGACAGGTGGTTCGACTCGAATGCCGAGCCGATCTCACGCTCCGTCGTGTGCCCTTGGAGGTCACCGGGCAAAAGCATGTCGACTTCATAGGCGAACCGGCGGGCAACGTGGAGAAGAACTGTCGCGACGTCTCCCCCCGCCAGGGAGACGTCGACGTCGGTGCCTTCGACCCGGTACTTCCCGGCGTGATCGAGGATGGGCCAGCCGTTTGCCGATTCGCGCTTGGTCCAGGCACGGTCGCCGACGGCAGGGGCGGCCTGTGCCGGGCCGGCGGCCGCGACGGCCATCGCTGCTCCGGCCCCGAGGCCGAGAACCCGTCTACGCGTCAAGCTCGTTGTCATGGGGGGCCCTTCTGCGCTGAGAGCGGTTGATGAATATCAGGGTGAAACAGACGGTGGCGCAGGCCAGCCCCGCGAAAAGCAGAGGTGTGACCCAGAACGACACATCATTGGTGCTGTATCCGCTGCTCCAATGGCAGGTGACGGATGGGGGGAAATGGTGGACGGTCGCCGACGTCAGGCTGTAGTCCCGCCCGGAGTCCACGTAGTCGCCACTGGCGGTCTTCGTCGCACAGAGGTCGAGTGGGTTTGTGTAGGCGAGACCGTAGAAGGTTCCGGCACCGTAGGCGGCGAGAGCGGCCGCGCTCCCGACCGCGGCCAGACGGGCCGTCCGCGAGGGCTTCTTCCTGGTCACCCACAGCGCGTACGGAAACACTCCGAGGACGAAGAGGAGGAGCGTGATCGCGGGCGGGCCGAAGAGCGCGAAGAGTGTCATGCGTGCTGACGCTACTTCGCTCCAAGGAGACGCCGCTGGTTCGCCTGGTACTGCGCTCGCCGGAGTGTTTCCGTGGAGGCGTGCTGAGCGAGGTTGTTGCCGAACGCGTTGCACCACGCGTTGAGCTGGTCGGAAGGAAGGTGGTGCGGCATCAGGGTGGGTATGCCGCCGAATTTCTGGATCAGGCTCGCGCGGCCGCCCACCAGAATGACCCCGTCCCCGCTGGCGGGCTCGTCCGTGAGGATCTTCTTCGCCTGAGCGGCTGCCTCGGTGATGGTGCCGCCGAACCGTCGCTTCAGATAGTCCCTGAACCGGGTGAGACCACCGTTGCCCTGGTAGTGATCACGGACCGCGTCGACGATGGTCTTACCGCCACGCACGGCCTGGGCGATGAGGTATCCGTCGGCGTCTTCGACGAGGTCGGTGAAGCCGAAGCTGGACGCGACGCCGATCTTGCCCATCTTGTCGTTGATGTAGGTGGCACCGGAGGCGTAGGTGTCGTGGTCCCGTCGCCATTCGCCGTACAGGGTCATCAGGTCGCCGCCCCAGCCGGCGACGTCACCGAGACTGATGTCCCCCGCCGGGTTGGGTTTGACGAACTGGCCGTTCGCCGTGGCCATGAGGTGTTCGATCCCGAGGTGCTGACCGGTGAACGGATCCTTGAACTCCGGCCAGATACTCAGGTTGCGGCTGTTCACATAGGAGACGAAGCCCGCATCCACTTTCCCGATCAGAGCCCGCCACTGGTTGTCGTCGTACGCGTCGCTACGGAGGTACTCCATGACGAGCTGGTTCGGGTTGCCCTTGCCGTATGCCTTGGCCAAGTCATAGAGGGACTTGATGTAGTTGACGAACTCATCCGCGGGAGACGACGGTCTGTTGACGCTGCTCTGGCCGGGGTCGCTACCGATGCGGTGAGCGTCTCGGTCGAGCCAGAAGGTGTCTGTTCCGTTGGTGACCTGGTATTCCTTGATCTGGTTGAAGGACCAGTTCGCCGGCAGGGGATAGCCGAGGTTGCCTGAGAAGCCCCAGGACATGCCGGACACGAACGAGTAGCGGGCGTAGGTCTCTTTTGTGACCTCGGCGCATACGTGTCGAGAGCCGTACACGCCGTGCACGTACCGCTTCCCCTTGCTCCCGAGCCCGGACGCGACGCCTCGGAAGTACTCGAGGATGGCCGGCATATCGGCGTCGGTGGCGTCGTAGTCGACGGCGAAGTAGATGATCGTCCCTCGGTTGAAACCGAAGTGCACGGCCTGGTCGTGGGCCTTCTTCGCATGGGTGTACCCATTCCCCCAGTAGTACTCGGACAGGGACCTGCCGTTGTCCTGGAAGATCGGGAATATCCGAAGTCCGCCATTGAAGATGTTGGAGATTTCACCTTCTTCAAGCATCTTCGAACCGCCGCCGGCGGATGCTTCGTTGAGGTACCTGCCGACATAGCGGTATCCGTCGCTGTGCATTCTCTTGGCGCGTGACGCCGTGATCGTGTAGGCGGTGTCGGAGGCGGTGACCGGTCGGTCCGGGTCTCCCATCGATACAAGGAGTTGCGCCCATGTCGCGTAGTCGCCACGGCCATTGGCGGATATTTCGGAGAACCGCTGGAAGGTGGTGACGAAGTCGGTCAGATTGCTGTCGAACGATGTCTTGAACACCGTCTTCGTCTGAACGGTGTCGCCGTTTGCGTTTACCGTGACGATCGGCTGGTTGAAGACACACGCGGCGGAGAACAGCTGGACGAAGATTCCGGAAGAGCCTTCCGAGACGCCGGCCTTGGACTTGATGCCGGCTTGCGTTCCGGCCCCGAAGTTGCCGGTGGCGTCCGCTTCGGCGATGCCGATCTCCAGCTGGAGGGCCTTCATCAGGTTCTGCTGGACATTGCGGGAGTAGTGGCCGTCGGCCGGGCCGATGTCGACCGTCTTCCTCGTCCAGTAGCGACCGTTCAGCCACTGCTGGATGGAGCGGACCTCCTCCGACCCGCCGGCGGTGAGTACGTAGGCATCCATGTTGAGCAGCGCCTTGAACACCTTCGCCTGGAGGCTGCCGCTCTGCGAGAGGCCCATGTTGCTCTGCATCTTCTTGACGGCAAGCTCGATGTCCGGGTCGTAGAAGCCGGTGTCGGAGTACCCGCCGGTGTAACCCTTGCAGAACAATCCGTATCGGATGATCTTCACGATGTTCTTGTTCTTTGCCCAGCCGCTTCCGATTTCGCCCAGCGCCGCGAGTTTGGAAACGGTGCCGTCGCCGAAGTTCGCCACGACGGGACTGATGCCCAGTTCCTTCTGCAGCCCCATGATGAAGGAATACATCGTGGGCCAGCCGACCTTGCCGTCTTCTGGGCACTTCTGGTAACCGGACACGCTCGCATAGGTCGAGTTGACCCACTTCTGCGCTTCGAGGACTTTCTCGTCGGCCATGTCGGATCTCCTGGACTGCTTGACGGGTTGGGGAGCGGAGGCAGACGACGCCGGCTCATGGCATGAGACGTCCTGCCTGGCGAGCACGCGCACGCTGTGGGTGCGGGTGCCGTGAGGTGCTCAGGTGCCGTGCCGCGCGTGGCCGGCGTGCGCGGTGTCGATGAAGCGCCGGCACGTCGCACCGAGGGGCCGGCCAGGTGGCGTCCTGGGCTGTCGTTGTCATCGTCGAAGGACGTCGACGGGTGCGTGGGGGCCGCTCGCCGGCCCGGTTGCACGCCGGGCGGCAAGTCTCAGGGCGAGCGCCGAGGTGAAGGCCGATGGGGCGAGCTCGGAGGCCCCTGCGTGGTGCGCGAACCTCGTCCAGGGCCGCGGTGCCGAGCCGCCTCCAGCGCGGGTGCGCCGCAGGGGCGCACCCGGCTTCCGCTGTGACAGGTGCAGCAGTCTCCGCCGGCCCTGAGGTACCCGGGCACAGGCGGGCAACGTTCGTGAACGCGCCCGCTGTCGCGTCACACCTCCTGGCGCCTGCGACTCGATCGGTGAACGCAGACGCCCGGAATGGTCAGTCGCAGGGGGCTACGAACCTGACTCGGTCGATGATCGCGACGCCGCTCGACCACATGATCGCGGTCACCCGGGAGCAGTTGTTCCAGCCGGCGTCGTGGTTGCCCTCGCCTTTGACCGGGCCCGCGTACTGTGAGTACGTTCCCTCGTCCACCTTGCAGGCCACACCGGCCTTGTTCGGGCACAGCTTCAGCTTCATGTGCTTCGCCGTGCCGAGGTTGTTGTCGAACACCGCGCAGGCCCCCGACACGCTGGTCGTGGATCTCGTGTAGGTGAACAGGGTGCCGAATCAGCGCGCGTCCGGGAGTTGCTCGGCGGCCTCGAGTTCGTACCCGGATCCGCACAGCGTCGCAGTGGCGCGGACGGCGGCGGGGTTCTCCGCCGCGATCGCGCGCGTCCGGGCGTCACGGGCTCCGTTCTCGGAGAACGCGACACTGGTCCCAGGGACGCGCATGCCGCTGCCCGAGGGGGCGTGGTCGGCGGCCATGGCCTGCGGGGTGACGGCGAGAACGGAGACGAGGGCGGCCGCCGGGGCGATGAAACGTATCAATGTGCGCATAGTCAGGTGCTCCTGTTCAAGAGAGAGCTGGCTCAGGACCGCACGCGTCATCTTCGGACGCTCCGCCGGGAGTTGGGCATGCGTGCACCGGCGAGGGACCACCACAGGTCACATCGGTGTGCACAAAAGGCAGTGGCAAGGCATGAGCGATGTTTCCCCCTGGTGAGGCTCCCGGTGGTCGGGCGGGCGCCTGGTAGAACGGATTGGTCGTTCCGTCCCGTGTGTGTACCGCAATAGGCGTAGAACATAGTCGAAGAGCCGACATGCGGGTCGGTCGGTCGAAGGAATGGCCTGAACGCTTCATGAGGGCAGAAGGCCGCTGAGGTGACGTAACCCCTGTGCCGCCCCGCAGTTGAACAGTGCGCCCCATGTGAAGCACGGGTGAAGAGTCAGGGGAGCGCGTGGTCACTCTGTTGGCTGATTCACACCCCTGTGCGGCGGGCATCCAACGCGCGGGTACGCCCTGTCCGCCGGGCACTTGCCTCCAAGCGGTCCGCGGCTCGAAGAACCCCGGGGCAGGCGTCCTCACCGTCTCATCGTCCGGCTGCGTCGCCTTTGTCGCTCACGTCGCTGTGAAGTGCCGGCTCGGACCGGCTCTCCTCCGCTCTCGCCGATCCCGTGTTCGCCGCCAGCAGGAGCGTGGCGACGGCGACGACCGCAGCCGTCAGACCTCGGGCGTACCGCTCGGCGGTGCGTGTGCGTTCGAGCACGGCGACCTCGCAACTGGGGCGGCGACTGTGGCGGCAACGTATTAAGCACGTTCGACAATGCGGCTTAACACTCCGATTAACCTAGGGGCAGCACAGGCCGAACGGCAAGAGTGGCAGGGGGAGTTGGCGTGGGGGAGCGTGATGATCCGGGGACCATCGGTCGCCGGGTGCAGCGGTTGCGTGTGGAACGCGGACTGACGCAAAGGCAGTTGGCGGAACCCGTGTACACACCGGCCTACATCTCCACCCTGGAGTCCGGCCGGGTGCGCCCTTCGGACGACGCCCTGCGGCACCTCGCGGAGCGGCTCGGCGTCGCCTTCGACGAGCTCGCCGGCGGGCACTCCGCCCGGCTCGTCACCGGCCTGCGGCTGCGGCTGACCGAGGCCCGGCGCACCCTCGCCGTCGGCGAGGCCGAGGCGGCGGCCGAGAGTTACGCCGAACTGCTCGTCGAGGCCGAGGCGAACCACCTGGCCGCGGAGCAGTCCACCGCGCTGCTCGGGCTCGGCGAGTGCGCCCTGGAGACGGGCGAACTCGTGGCCGGCCGGCAGTACTTCGAGCGGGCCGAGGAATGTCTGGCCGACGCCCCGCTGCCCGCCCGGGTCCCGGCCCTGCGCGGCCGGGCCGTGGCCCACTACCTCGCCGGTGAACTCCGCTACGCCGTCTACCTGCTGGAGACCACCCTCGACGAACTCAACCGCGGCGGCCTGCACGACCCGGACGCCCTCCTCCTGCTCTACGCCAGCGCCATCGGCCCCTACATGGACATGGGCGCGCACGCCCGGGCCGCCCAGGCCGCCGAGTTCGCCCTGGCCCTCGCCCCCCGGTCCGACGACCCCGCCCTGGTCGCGCGGATGCACCGGTCCGTCGCCCGCACCCTGGTCGCCGAGGGCCGTCTCGCCGAGGCCGACGCCTCCCTGGCCAAAGCCGCCGAGCTCTACCGGAACCTGCAGATCCGCACCGAACTCGCCAACTGTCACTGGATGCGCGGCTACGTCTACGCCCAGGACGGCCAACTGGAGCGCGCCGAGGAGGAGCTGCGGCAGGCCCTCGGCATGCTGTCGGCCAGACGCGCCGCCCTCTACAGCAGCCAGGTCGCCGTGGAGCTGGCCGACGTGCTGCACCGGCGCGGCCTGTCCGACGAGGCGGCGGCCCTGCTGCACGACGTCCTCGGGCACCTGTCCCCCGAGCGCGGCGCCGTCCACTCCGCGGCCGCGCACCGTCTGCTCGGCATCATCGCCGAGGACGCCCGCCGCACGGAGGACGCCGAGGAGCACTACGTCCGCGCCCTGAGCCTGCTGGAACGGGCGGGCGCCGCCGGTGACCTGGCCGACCTGTGCCGGCTGCTCGGGGACCTGCTGCGGCGGACCGGACGGGTGGAGGCGGCCCTGGACGCCTACCGGACGGGCCTCGGGCACCGCACGGCCCCAGGCACCACCACCCTCGGACCCGCGCCCGCACAGCCTCCGCTCTGAGAAGGCAGAGCCCTCGCACAGCCGTGCGGGTTGGCCTCCCGCCCGGGATGTGAACGACCGGGGCGGGCGCGTGGCGAACCAACGGACGGAGAGCCGACGGACGGCGGCCGACGGCACACGCTGGGCCTGAGGGCCCCGGTGCACACCGTCCTCGGCGGTGCCGTGCTGCTCGCCATCGCGACGGTGGCGTCGATGCCCGGACCCGTGCCGGCCCTCGACCTCTCCTGCTGCACCGCCGACGCCACGACCGCCAAGGCCGAGGTACGCGGTGTGTCGGCGCCGCCGGTCGACTCCTGGGTCTCGGCCGTCACCCCCGGCGCGGCCGAAGCCTGGCGCCGGTCGTCGACGCGACCTCCGCGCGGCGGGTGCGGCAGCCGGACGACCCGTACGAGAAGCGCTGAGGCCCCGTACCGCACGGTGACGCCCCGCCCGGTGGTTTTGCCCCATCCGTAACGGGTAGTCGGGGCACGATTCCGGGAGAGCTCGGAGTGATCCGGGCGGGTGCCGGGCCCGGTGCCGGGCGGGCACCGGGCTCGGGTGCGGTCGCGCGCCGTTGTCGCGTGCTGCGGTCGGCCGCGGTGATCGAAGGAGGCGGTGGTCGTGCGGCCCAGGGACGATCCCCGAGGCGCCTCCGACGGCGACGACGACGCGTCGGGCCACGGCCGCGCCGGGGGTGACGGCCGGGACCCGGACGGAGCCCGGGCCGCCGACGTGATCGCCCGGGGCGTACGGGGCGCCGAGCCCGGCGAGGTCCCGGGGCGGCTGTGCGAGGTGGCGGTGGAACTGCTGCCGGTGATCGGCGCGAGTGTGTCGCTGCGCAGCGAGGGCATGCCCGTACAGCTGAGCGCGAGCAGCCCGCAGGCCGCGCACCTGTCGCAGATCCAGGCGACGCTGGGCGACGGCCCCTGCCAGAGCGCCGTGGAGGACGGGGCGCCCGTGCTCGCCTGCGACCTGACCAGCGGCCACGACGCGGGACGCTGGCCGGTCTTCGCCCAGCAGGCGACGGAGGCGGGGGTACGGGCCGTGTACGCGGTTCCGCTGGGCAGCGGCGCGGCGTGCGTGGGCACGCTCGACCTGTACCGCGACCGCCCCGGCTCCCTCACCGACCGGCAGCTGCACGTGGCCCGGATCGTGGCCGGCGTGATGACCGTGGCCCTGATGGCACTGCCGCACGGCGACGAGCCGAAGACGCAGGACGGCGAGGACGACTGGCTGAGCGGCCTGGCCTCCGACCACGACGAGATCTACCAGGCCGTCGGCATGATCATGGCGCAGCTCGGCGTGGGCGCGGACGACGCGCTGGCGCGGCTGCGGGCGGACGCCTTCGCACGCGGGCGCACGGCCCTGCACGTGGCACGCGACGTGATCGCCCACCGCACGCGTTTCGACCGGTCCTGACCCCTGAGATCCGGTACCGGCCCTGAGATCCGGCACCGGCCCTGAGATCCGGCACCGGCCCTGAGACCCGGTACGGGCCCCGAGATCGGCACCGCCCCTGGGACCCGGTCATGACTTCCCCGGGCCGGGGGCCGTCAGATCTGCGCCCGCCCCTGCTTCCTGATCTCGGCCAGCCGCTGCGCCCCGAGCTGCACGGCCTGCTGGGTGACCTCCGCGTACACCTCGTCGAGGCCCGCGTTGGTGAGGGTGATCGTCTCCTCGCCGACGCGGACGGCGGCGAGGTCGACCGTGAGGTATGTCAGCTCCCCCTCCTCCGTCTCGCCGGCCAGCGTGACCCGCAGGGCCTGCCGGGCGTCTCCCACCGGCGGCAGCGGCAGGTCGCTGACCTCCACGCCCTGGATGCCGCCGCGGGTGGTCGCGGCCGTGAACTCGCCGCACCTGCCGGGCAGCGACTTCATCCAGTCCAGCGTGCGGTCCACGTCGGCCGGGGGGTGAGCGGTGACCCGGTAGTGCAACTGGGCGTCGGTGTCGCCGTCGTCGAGCGCGGACGTCGCCTGCGGGCCCTTCGGCGTGCCGAACGGCTCCTCCGTGTAGAGGGCGTCCAGCAGCCGCTGGCAGTCCCGGTCCTCCGTGGTGGCCTTCAGCAGTCCGTCCCGCCAGGTCCGCGCGCCCCGGGTCGGCGCCCACGGCTCCCCGAGGTCGGCCTCGGTGACCAGGGCCGCCCGGGCCTGGGCCTCGGTGAGGGCGGCCCCGGAACCGGCGGGCTGCTCGACGGCGGGTGACACGGCGGTGGCGGACGCGGAGGCGGAGAACCACCGGGGCCGCGGCTCGTCGTCGACGGAGCAGCCGGCCGTGGTGAGCAGGGCGGTGACGGACAGCGCGGAGGCCAGGAGGGCACGGGGGGCCGGGGGACGGGTCATCGGGGTGCCTCCTGCGGGGGCTCATGGAGGCGCCTGCGTGCGGGGGCGGGCTCTCCAAGATCGGGTGAGTGCTCTTACGGCACCACCGCGACCGCCCGCCCACCAGCGATACGGGCCGTCCGGGTGACCGGACCGGCCCGCCCACCAGCGATACGGGCCGTCCGGGTGACCGGACCGGCCCGCCCACCGCCCCTCAGGACCGGCGGGCGGGCCGCTGCGCCGCATCGGCGACCGAGTGGCGGCCCGAGGGCCCGGGCTGTGGGACGCGTCGTATGACGGGTCCGCCCGGGGCGCGCCCGTCGTAGGACGGGTCCGCACGGGCGCGGCCGGTCTCAGAACGTCCAACGCGTGTGGCTGTACACCCCGTTGTCCCGGCCGAAGCCGTACGCCGTGTCCGGGGTCACCGCGAACACCACCACCTCGCCGCCGCGGAAGGCGTCCCCGATGCCGTGGAAGGTGCCCTCGGGGGAGGTGATGTGCGGGCCGTACTTCGTCTCGTACGCCGTGATCACCTCCTCCAGGCGCGCCCGGTCGGCGACGGGTTCGGCCCGGCCCTCTACGACGAGGTCGAGCCCGTCGGTGAGGGAGTTCGACCCGGTGGTCAGCGCGCAGTGGGCGTCGTGCGCCAGGTTCTTCGCCTTCTGCTCGGTGCGGCCGGTGGAGAAGTACAGCACCCCGTCGTGCCAGGCGGCGATGCAGGGCGTGACGTGCAGTCGGCCGTCCGGCCGCACGGTGGACACCCAGAAGATCTCGGCGGCCTCCAGCCGCCCCTGCGCCTCGGCCCAGGAGGTGGCGGTGACCTCCGAGGCACCCGGGCGGGGGTTGAGCGCGGAGCTGTAGCGGGCGTCGAGCTCGGTCGTCGGTTGCTGTGCGGGCATGGCGGGGCTCCTTCCTCGTCTCCTGCCCATAACGACCGTCCGGCGGGGCCGGAATCATCGCCGCGTCCGTTCGTGTGGCCGGGCGGTGCCGGTCAGCCACGGCGGTATGCCGGTCCTGACGCGGGCCGGATCCCGGAGCGGGCCGGGGCCGTAAGGTCGCTGCTGCGGAGCTTTGCCGCGCAGCCACTGGAAGGAGTCCCCGCCGTGACGGACGGTCAGCCCATCCCGGTGATCATCGACTGCGACACCGGTGTCGACGACGCCCTCGCCCTGCTGTTCGCCGTACGCCACCCGGCGCTCGACGTGCGGGCGATCACCTGCGTGGCCGGGAACACCGACGTCGACGGCGTCGTCCGCAACACCCTGACCGTGCTGGAGCAGGCCGGCGCTCCCCACATCCCCGTCGCCCGGGGCGCCGAGCGGCCGCTGATCGAGGCTCCCCGCTCGGCGCAGCACGTGCACGGGCACGACGGCATGGGCGACCTGGGCCTGCCGGAGCCGTCCCGGCGGCCCGCCGACGTCGACGCGGTGACGCTGCTGCGGCGCGAGATCCTCGCCTCCCCGCGCCCGGTCACCCTCATCCCCACGGCTCCCCTCACCAACATCGCGCTGCTCCTGCGCACACATCCGGAGGCGGTCCGCAACATCGAGCGGATCGTCTTCATGGGTGGCGCGGCGGCCGTCGGGAACGCCACGCCCGTCGCGGAGTTCAACGTCTGGCACGACCCGGAGGCCGCCGCGATCCTGCTCACGGCCGGGGTGCCGATCACGATGTACGGGCTGGACGTGTTCACCCGGGTCGTGGTCCCCGAGGCGGATGTCCGCAGGCTGCGGGAGAGCGGTGAACCGGGGGCGCGGCTGGCCGGGGAGCTGCTCGCGCACCGTCCGGCCCATCCGGACAGCCGTCCCGACGACCCCTCCGAGACGGCCGGCGGCCTCGGCGACGCGGGCGCGGTGTGCGCGGTCGCCGACCCGGAGGGCCTGACGACCCACCGCCTCCCGGTCGACGTCTCCCTCGCGCCCGGGCCGACGCGCGGCATGACCATCGTGGACCGCCGCCCCCGGCCCGGCGAGGCGGAACTCCACGAGGGCACACGCGAGCAGCCGCTGGTCGACGTGGGGCTGGACGTGGACGTGGAGCGCTACGTGAAGCTCTACCTGGCGACGGTCGAGATGTGATCCATGGACTCTCGATCCTGAGGGTGCACCGGATTCAACAGCACGGCGGGGCGGGAGACGTGAGGGTCTCCCGCCCCGCCGTGCTGTTTCACGTGAAACACCGGCTACCGGCGTCCGCCCCGGTACGCGAAATGGCCGCGGTGGTCTGCCCGGTGGTCTGGCGCCCCTGCAGAGTTCGGCTGTTCCTCTTGGGTTCGGGCGTCCTCACGCGTTGCGCTTGGCCGCGCGGCGTCGGGTCGCGACGACGAGGGCCGCGCCGCCCGCCAGCAGGGCCGCCGCGCCGAGGGCGATCGGGCCGGTGCTGCTGTCGGCGCCGGTCTCGGCGAGGTCGCCGCCCCCGCCGTTCGGCTTGGGCGCGACGGGCGTCGACTCGGAGGCGCTCGGGGTGGGCGTGTCCGTGTCGGAGGACGGCGGCGTCGAGGGCTTCGCCGGCTCGGACGGGGACGCCGGGGGCGTGGTCTCCTCGGCCGGCTCGGACGGGCTCGCGGGCGGCGTGGAGGCGGGCGGCGAGGTTTGCGCGGGCGGCGGGGTCGTGCAGTTCTTCGTCCCGCCGTTCCAGGCCGCGATCAGCTTGTCCTTGATGACCGGGCGGTCTGGGCCCTTGGGCAGGTCGCCGTGCTCGAAGCCGTCCTTCGCGTCGAGCTCGCCGTCGAACTTCACCGCGCCCCGGTAGAGGTCGATCTGCCCGAAGCAGCCCTTGTCCGGGATGGCGATGTCGAGCGACTCGGTGCCGCCCGGCTTGACCGTCACCGTGTCGAAGTCGACGAACACCTGCTCGCCGGAGGTCGCGAACGTCGCGCCGTGGGCGAGGTAGGAAGCGAGGGATGCCGTGCAGGTGGCCGCGTCACCGGCGGTGCGGACCTTGATGTGGACCTTGCCGTCGTCGGTCGGCTTCAGGTTCTGGTCGTCGACCTTGACCGAGTCCTGGAAGGTGGTGCCGTCGAGCGAGAACTGACAGCGATCGGTCCCGGTCTCCGTGCCCGCACCCGTGCCCGGCTTGTAGCTGCCGCCGGACGACCAGCCGTCCCCGCCGGGCGTACCCTGCGCGAACGCGGTCGTGGCGGAGGCGGCGCAGAGGGCGAGGGCCGCGGCGCCGGTCCCCAGCAGGCGTCGCGCGGTGACACGTCTCGCTATGGACATGCGTATCCCATTTCTTGGCGTGTGCCGAACCCGGCCGGCGGCATGCGGGCAGCGCGCGGCTGCCGGGGCCGTACCGGGGGTGAGTGGTCTGAGAAACACTGGGCTCATTGGTCACATGCGCCTCAGTGGCCCCCATCGTGGCGGCGCCGCAGCACGCTGTCAACCTGCGGTAATGCAAAGGGAGTTGTGCCGCCATCACACTTCCGTCACAGCAGGAATGGACTGCTCCGATCGGCGCGATGGTTCCTTTTCCTGGCATTCTGGACAGATTCAATGCAGTCGCCCGTATGCCCTGCGAAGGAGACCGCGTGACCGATCGCTCCACCCTCGACCTGTCGTCCCGTGACCCCGACTGGTGGCGCCAGGCCGTCGTCTACCAGATCTACCCCCGCAGCTTCGCCGACGCCGACGGCGACGGACTCGGTGATCTGCGCGGCATCACCCGTCGTCTCACCCACCTCGCCGCCCTGGGCGTCGACGCCCTGTGGCTGAGCCCGTTCTACCCGTCGGAACTCGCCGACGGCGGCTACGACGTCGCCGACCCCCGGGGCGTCGACCCGCGCCTGGGCACCCTCGACGACTTCGACGCCCTGGTCGGCGAGGCCCACCGCCTCGGCCTGAAGGTCATCGTCGACATCGTCCCCAACCACTCCTCGCACCGGCACGTCTGGTTCCAGGAGGCCTTGGACGCCGGGCCCGGCTCGGCGGCCCGCGACCGCTACGTCTTCCGCGACGGACGCGGCGAACACGGCGAACTCCCGCCCACCGACTGGCAGTCCGTCTTCGGCGGCAGCGCGTGGAAGCGGGTGCCCGACGGGCAGTGGTACCTCCATCTGTTCGCCCCCGAGCAGCCCGACCTCAACTGGGAGAACCAGGAGGTCCGCGCCGACTACCGCACCACCCTGCGCTTCTGGTCCGACCGCGGGGTCGACGGCTTCCGCGTCGACGTCGCCCACGCCCTGGCCAAGGACCTGAGCGAACCCCTGCGCGACCTCGGCGCCCCCGAACTGAGCGGCGAGGAGGCACTGGCCGCGATGCCGCCCGGCACACACCCCTTCTACGATCGCGACGACGTGCACGAGATCTACCGCGACTGGCGCAAGATCCTCGACGCCTACCGCCCGCCCCGCATGGCCGTCGCCGAGGCGTGGGTGCCCGGCGCCCGGCGTGCGCTGTACGCCCGTCCCGACGAACTGGGCCAGGCCTTCAACTTCGAGTATCTGCAGGCCGGCTGGGACGCGGAGGAACTGCGGCAGGTCATCACCGACTCGCTCGCCACCGCCCGGGCGGCGGGCGCCTCGGCCACCTGGGTGCTGTCCAACCACGACGTCGTACGGCACGCCTCCCGCCTCACGCTGCCGCCCGGCACCGACCCCAATGCCTGGCTCCTCTCCGGCGGCCACGCCCCGGCCCTCGACGAGGCGGCCGGGCTGCGCCGGGCCCGGGCGGCCACCCTGCTGATGCTGGCGCTGCCCGGCTCCGCGTACGTCTACCAGGGCGAGGAACTCGGCCTGCCCGAGGTCGCCGACCTGCCCACCGAGGTCCTCCAGGACCCGATCTGGGAGCAGACGGGCCACGTCCGCAAGGGTCGCGACGGCTGCCGGGTGCCGCTGCCGTGGACGACGACCGGGCCGTCGTACGGCTTTGGGCCCGGCGGTGCGTGGCTGCCGCAGCCGGCCGCCTTCGCCGACTACGCCGTCGAGGCGCAGGACGGCGTCGAGGGCTCGACGCTGGAGTTGTACCGCACGGCCCTGCGGCTGCGCCGCAAGCTCCTCGACGGGGAGGAGCTGACGTGGGCGGCGGACGCCCCGGAGGGCGTGCTCCGGTTCGACCGCTGCGAGGGGTGGCGGTGCGTCACGAATCTGTCGGGCAGGCCGGTCGAGCTGCCGGCGGGTGAGGTGCTGCTGAGCAGTGCGCCGCTGGAGGACGGTCGGGTGGGGCCGGACACGACGGTGTGGCTGGGCCGGTGAGGTCGTTCTTTGGCTGCGGCCGTGTGGGGGGCTGGTCGCGCCCCGCGGCGGAGCCGCAGATCGGCACAGCCCCGCACCCCTTCGGGGCGTGGGGACACTCGCGTGGATCAGTCGGGCGTGCCGTTCGTACGGGCCGCCGTGAGATTCGTCGGCGGAGTGTCTTCGACGGCCCGACACGGACAAGGAGCCCCGCCCGCGATGAACAGGTGCAGCAGGACGGCAGACGTGGTGGTGGGCGTTGTGGCGGGAGTGTTCGTGGTGCCGGGGGCGTCCGCGGTGGCACGGGACGGTGGGCTCTCGCACCCGGCCGGGAGGGCATCGTCGAGGTCGCGGGTGTCCCGGAGGGCGCCGAGGGCGTGACGCTGACGCTGACCGCGCCCCGGGGTACGCGGGTGACCGGCGTACCGCTCGACGCGTCCGGCTACCGCGGCTCGGTCGCCGCCGACGGACGCAGCGCCGCGTACACCGTCACCGGCGGGGAGTCCGGGCCGGACAACGTGCTCCCCTTCGTGCTGGCCGTCCCCGGCACCCGGCTGCGGGACTGCTCGCTGCGCCTCACCGACGCCCGGGGCGTGCCGCGGGCCGTCGGCCGGTGGTTGGTGACCGTGGGCCTGGCCTCGCCGACCCTGACCCGCCCCCTGTCCGGGGTACCGCTGGCCGCCCGGCCGGAGGTCTCCGGCACCGCCCACCCGGGAGCCCAGGTCACCGTCCGCGACAAGGACGACCAGGAGGCCTGCGCGACCACCACCGCCCCCGACGGCACCTGGAACTGCACGCCCGGCACCGGCCTCCCGGCGGGCGCCAACCGGCTCCAGACGGTCGCCGCCCTGAACGGGGTGAGCGCGATGAGCGAGCAGATCGACATCGTGGTGACAGCGGAGGCCGACGCGGGGCGTCAGTAGCGCACGGCGCGGGCCACGTCCGCGCGGACGTCGCCGGAGAGGGCGTGGGTGCTGCGGGCGGTGGCCGTGGCGGACTCGCCGGCCTGTACGTGGTCGATCGTGACGATGACGGTGTCGACCAGGTCGCCCCCGGAGCTGTGGAAGTCGACCTGGACGGCGAAGGAGTGGGCCGAGTCGTCGGAGTTGCGGACGGTGACCTCGGCCCGGACCCGGCCGTCGGAGCCGGCGACGGGCGCGCCGACCTTGACGTCGCCCTTGACGTCGATGCCGTCCTGGATGTCGTCGAGGCGACGCCCGGCCTCCGCCGTGGCGGACTCGATCGCCTCGGAGGCCCCGGAGGCGATCGACGCCACCGCGGACTCCGCCTTGCTGGCGGTGTCGGAGGGAGTGTCGTCTCCGCTGCAGCCGGTGAGCACGGCGGACAGGGCGAGCGCCACGGCCGCCCCTCCCGTCGCCCAGCGGGTCCGGTGGCGGGCAGCCATGTCGCCTCCCTGGTCTACGGCCCTACGGCCTCACTGCCTCATGTACGGCCGAGTCCGCCGCCGCCGAAGGATCCACTGGATCCCGGCGACCAGCGGCGCGGTTTCTGATCCTTTCCGGTCCTGGTGCTCGCCCGGTGGAGCTCATGGGGCATGAGCCGCTGCCCGTCGCGCGTCACGACCGGCACGTCGTCGGGCTCGCGCATCTCCCGCATCTCGCGGACCGGCCCGCTGTCGGGGACGTGCGGCTGTTCCTCCGGGGAGGGGTGATGGATGTCCTTGTCCATGACCCGCATCCCGACCCGCACGGCCCAGATCAGCCCACAGGCCACGATCAGCCCGCCGACGAAGGCGATGGTCACGGCGACCGCGTGATCTGACGACGCCGCCAGTTCTGCATACGTTGCCGTATTCATGCCCCAAGTATCACCGACGGAATGAGATAAAGCGCCCGGAATGTCCCTTCGCTCTGTGCCCGGCAACCCGGGCCGCGCCGCTGGCGACCTCACGGTGACACCCCGTCCCCGCACGAGGAGGCCACGGCGGCCCGGACCTCCGTACCGCCCTCACCGCCGCAGGACCCCCCTCGACTCCGGCTCAGTGTGCGAGCAGGACCAGGGCCAGGGCGGCCAGCGCCGGGACGGTCTGAACGAAGATGATCTTCCGGCTGGCGGTCGCGGCGCCGTAGACCCCCGCGATCGCGACGCACACCAGGAAGAACACCGAGACCTGGAAGCCCACCGGGTCGGACGCGACCGCGCCCCACACCAGGCCGGCGGCGAGGAAGCCGTTGTAGAGGCCCTGGTTGGCCGCCAGGGCCTTCGTCGCGGCGGCGAACTCGGCCGTGGTGCCGAAGGCGGCCCGGGCCCGCGGCGTGGTCCACAGGAACATTTCCAGCACCAGGATGTAGGCGTGGAGCGCGGCGAGGGCCAGCACCGCGAGCGTGGCGACGGTCGACATGCGCTCATCATCACAGCACCGCCCGGCCCGCCCTCGTTCGGGCCCTCCCGGGAGGCGCCGCGGGTCCCGGACTGGCAGATTGCGCCCAGAGGAAGACCGGGTCCGGCCGTCGCGTCCCCGCGTGTGCCGCTCGGGAGCCGGGCCCGGTCTTCCCGCCTATGGCGCGATGGCCTTGCGCAGGGTGTGCAGGCACAGGGTCAGCGCCGAGTGCTTGGGCGTGCCGGTCGTGCGGGTGTGCTCCCAGGCCGTGTACAGCAGGGCCCACACCGGGTTGTGGACGCCACTGCTCGTGGAGCTCGGCATCGATGCTGCCCTCGGCGTGACCGCGCCGGACCGTGTGCAGGAAGTGCAGGTCGGCCGGGGACTCGTCGTCCCAGTTTCGGCGGCCGGGCCGCCGTCGAGCCGGGCGCGCTCGGTCGCCGCCTCGACCTTGTCCAGGAGGTCCGCGCTGATCGCGGCGAGCAGATCCGACCGCTCGGGGAAGTAGCGGTGGACCGTCGTACGTCCCACACCCGCCGCCGTCGCGACGTCGCCGAGCGACGTGGTCGGGTCGCCTGGCGTACGTCGAGCAGGACACCCCGGTCGTGCCCGGGACGATCCGCGACAACCCGCTGCCGGCGAGCCCCGGCGCGACCGACGAGGAACTGCGGCGCGTTCCGCGCGAGGTGCGGCCGGCCGAGAAGGTCGACGCCCTGGACGAGGGACTCGACACGCCCTTGTCCGGCGCGGCGGTCTCCGGCGTGAGCGGCAGCGCATCGCCCTGGCCCGGACCCTGCCGCGCACCCCGGACGTCCTGCTCCTGGACGAGGCGACGGCCCAGCTCGACGGGCTGACCGAGGCCGCCGTGCAGACCTGCGTGCGCGCCCGCGCGGCGGCCGGCGCGGTCGTCACCGTCGCCCACCGGCTGGCGACCGTGATCGAGGCGGACACCATCGTGGTGATGGAGGCCGGCCGGGTCCGCGCCCGGGGCGGCCATGCCGAGCTGCTCGCGACGGACGCGCCGTGCCGGGAGTCGGTGGAGGCGCTGCGCACCACGGCGGACTCGCAAGCGGCGTGACGGCGCGTCAAGGTCGGCGGCCAGTTTTCGATCATCCCTCGGAAGGATGTAAGGACTGTCCGCCGCCCAAGACGATGATCCCGACCTGTTCGAACACGACCGAGTCGAAAACCGACGCAGTCGAACATCGATGTTCTCGAACACCACGGAAGGGACACGCAGTTGCGTATCGCCCGGCTCCTCGGAACCGTTCTGGGCACCACCTTGCTGACGACCACCGCCGTGCTGACGGCCCCCGCACACGCCGGCACACCCGCCGCCCGGGACACCGCCTCCCTGGACAGACCCGCCCTGCGCGACTCGCTGGACGCCGTCCATGAGGCGGGCATGTACGGCGCCTTCTCGTCCGTGCGGGACGGCCGGGAAGGGTGGACCGGCGCCTCGGGTGTGGCCGACGTGGCCACCGGACGGCCCGTCACGCCGGGCATGCGGCAGCGGGTGGGGAGCATCAGCAAGACCTTCACCGCCGTCGGCATCATGCAGCAGGTGGAACGCGGCCGGATCCGGCTCGACGAGCCCGTCGGCGACTACCTCCCGGACCTGATACCCGGGGAGCGCGGCCGGAAGATCACCGTCCGCATGCTCCTGAACCACACCAGCGGCATCGGCGACTACGTCCTGAGCGCCTTCCCGTCCCTCGCCGAGGGCTCGACGGGCAGCCTCGAAGAGGAACGCTTCCGCTCCGTACGCCCCGCGGAACTCGTCCGGATGGGCCTCGCCGCCCCCGCCACCGGACGCCCCGGCACGGTGCCCGGCTCGTACTCCAACACCAATTACGTCATCGCCGGGCTGCTGATGGAGAAGGTCACCGGCCAGAAGGCCGGCGCCTACCTCGCCCGGCACGTCATCGACCGGGCCGGGCTGCGCCACACGTACCTGCCGCGCACCCCGTACATCAAGGGCCCGCACCCGCGGATGTACGAGTCCTGGTTCGGACTGCTCGACCCGCCCCGCGACTTCAGCGTCTACGACATGTCGTGGGCGTCCACCGCGGGCGCGGTTGTCTCCACCACTGACGACCTGAACCGCTTCTACCGCGCCCTGCTCGGCGGGAAGCTGGTCGGCAAGGCCTCCCTCGACGAGATGACGCGCACGGTCCCCGTCTCCGGCATCGACTACGGCCTCGGCATCTACTCCCTCGAACTGCGCGGCTGCGGCCGCTTCTGGGGCCACGACGGGGCGGTGTTCGGAGCCGGCACGATCGCGCTGTCCAGCCGGGACGGCAAGCGCCAGGTGGCTCTCGCGCAGAACCTGATGAAGTACCAGGAGCTCGACGAGAACGGCCTCCCGAAGCAGCACCCGATCGACGACGCCATCGCCGCGCATGTCGTGCGCGCGCTGTGCACGGACGCCCCCGCGTCCGGAATCAACCATTCTCGGTTGACCAAGAGTCTCAGGTTTGATCAGCTGTCCCACTAGTCATGTTCGATTCTGATCGAGCGCTTCATGGCTCCCTGGGGGGGAGCTTGTGACGAGTTGGGGAGTCTCCTAGATGCATCACGGTTCCGCCGTGCCCCGCCGCGCCGGATTCCGGCGCGGCGCCGCGGCCCTGGCCTTCGTGGCACTGTCCGCCGGCACCGTTCTGACGGGTGCGCCGGCCGCCACGGCCGCCGGCAGTGCGGCCCTGGCCGGCCAGGCCTGCACGCCGACGGAGGGTTTCTCCGGCTGCCGCCTGTTCAACCCGTCGAAGGCGAAGCAGGAGTTCACGGTGCCGTCCGGCGTGACGAGTCTGGACGTACGGGCCTGGGGAGAGGGCGGCGCCGGCAACTCCATGGCGACCGGCGGTGCGGGCGGCTTCGTCGCCGGCACCCTGAAGGTCACCCCCGGCGAGGCGCTGAGCGTCGCCGTCGCGGGGCTGAACGCCGGTGACGCCCTCGGCGGCAAGGCCGGCAGCACTGGTGCCGAGCGCGGCGGCAGCAGCAGCGCCGTCCGCACGAGCGGCGGCGCGGCGCTGGTGGTCGCCGGGGGCGGGGGCGGCGGGGGCGGCGACATCGCCCACGGACAGGCGGGCGCCGCCGGTGGCGAGTCCGGCCAGGACGCCTCCGAGACGGGCCGCGGTGGCAAGGGCGCCACGGGCGCGAAGGGCGGCGCGGCCGGCGGCAACGGCGCTCCGGGCGCCGACCATGCCAAGGGCGGTGCCGGAGGCGACGGCGGCGCGGGCCGCCACGGCGGTGGCGGCGGCGGTGCCGGCTATGCGGGCGGTGGCGGCGGCACGGGTGCCGAGACCGGTTCCTCCACCGGCAACGACCCCACCACGGGCAGTGGTGGCGGTGGCACCAGCTTCGCCGAGCCGGCCCGCGTGGACGACGCCCGGCTGGTCGTCGGCAGCCGCTACAACGCGCCGGAGAAGAAGGACCCGTTCTGGGCCCCCTCCGACAACCCGATCGACTCCGGCGTGGCCGAGGGCGGCGTCAACGCGCCCGGCGGCCCGGGCCGGATCGTCCTGCAGTGGCGGCAGACCCCCGCGGTCGACCGGCTGGTGCAGGTCTCCGGCACCGAGGTGACGACCCAGCCGGGCGGCGGCGTCAAGCCGCTGGCCGTGGTGGCCCGGGACAAGGACGGCAAGCCCGTCACGGACGCCTCGGTGACGTTCACGATCGACGACCCGGACGGTGTGAAGCCGTTCTTCTACATCACCGACGGCCCGGACGAAGACGAGACCGTCGTGGCGACCGACGCCCAGGGCCGTGCGCAGACCCCGTTCATCGAACTGGGCACCCGCAAGGAGGGCCGGTTCACCGTCCGGGCGAAGACCCTGGGCGCGGAGACGGTCTTCACCGTGCGGGTCAAGGAGTCGCCGTACACCGTGAGCGTCGGCGGCGGCAGCGAGCAGAAGGCCGAGCAGGGGGAGGACTTCGCCGAGGCGCTGGTCGCCCGGGTGGTCAAGGCGGGCACGGCGGCACCGGCCGGCACCGAGGTGGAGTTCCGCGTCGAGGACACCGCAGAGGGCGCGCCCCGCTTCGAGGGCGAGGACCGGGTCGTCCGCGTCAAGACCGACGACTCGGGCAAGGCGACGGCCCCGGCGCTGACCGCCGGTGAGGGCACGGGCGCGTACACCGTGGCCGCGTCGGTCGGTGACGCCATGACCCAGTTCGCCGTCGAGGTCGTCCCCGGTGACGGCTCGCAGGAGCCCGGCCCCGGCGACGAGTCC
>NZ_JAIGQA010000074.1:0-33575 GCF_019733245.1 Streptomyces sp. WAC04114 | reverse complement strand
CCGCCAATGTCTCCTCCGCCCCGGGCCCCTCGCCCTCCTCTCCGCGTTGCTCGCCGGTGGCATAGGGGCCGTCACCCAACTCGCGGAGCCCAGCAGCGCGGAGAGCGCCGGGCAGGCGGCCGACGTGGCCGAGGCCTGGATCCCGCACCACGAGCCGGGCATGGCCGCCGTACTCCACCTCCCACCCCACTACCGCCCGCTCGGCCGGACCGGCAGCGCCACCGACCAGCCCCGCACAGTGCTCTACGGCGACGGACGGCCCGGCACGATCCAGGTCCGTCTCCTCTCCTGGGACAGCGCCCCGGCCGCCCCGATGGACCAGGCCAGGAAGGCGCACGGCGCCCAAGGGGAAACGCGGTTCACCCGCACCACCGTCCAGGGCCGGGAAGCCGCCCTCGCCGACACCGCGTACCAACGCGGCGAAACCCCGCGACGGGTCATGCGGTTGATCGCCCGCACCGGCGACGACCGCATGTACGAACTGCGCGTCGACATGCCCAGGGGCACGCCGGAAGAGGAGGAAGGCACGTCGGTGTTCGAGGGGGCCCGGGAGCGGCTCGGCAGCGCCCCGGGATCGTAAAAGACCGGATTACATCAAGCGGTCACCGCACAACGTCCTGATCAGCGCGTTTGTTGCCAGCAGTCACTGGCGTCGTGTGTGCACTCGGTGAAGCCGTATTACCGACGGGTACCCAAAGCCTGCGTCGCGGCATACCCTGCGGCTCATGACGGACGCGCAGGCCGCCGAGAAGACGGCAGAGACCGGCACGGCACAGACCGGCACGAACCCCCTCGCCCCCGCTCCGGAGGGCGCCCGCACCGCCGCGGACGTGGTCACGCCCGAGCTGGTCGCCCAGCTCACCAAGGGCGTCGCCGGCTCCGGCCGGACCGCCAACCACACGCCGTTCACCGGTGAGAAGCTGGCCGACCTCCCCGAGTCGACGCCCGAGGACGTGGCGAAGGCCTACGAAGCGGCCCGGACCGCCCAGGCCGTGTGGGCGCAGACCCCCGTGCGGCAACGCGCCGCCGTCCTGCTCCGCTTCCACGACCTGGTGCTGGAGCGCCAGGCCGAAGTCCTCGACCTCATACAGCTGGAGACCGGTAAGGCCCGGTTGCACGCCCACGAGGAGGTCCAGGCCGTCGCGGTCGCCGCCCGGCACTACGGTCGCAAGGCCCCCGCCTACCTCCGGCCCAAGCGGCACGCCGGCGCCATGCCGACCCTGACGAAGGTCACCGAACTGCGCCACCCGCGCGGTGTCGTCGGCCAGATCGCCCCCTGGAACTACCCCCTGGAGCTGTCGGTCGGCGACGCGCTCCCGGCCTTCGTCGCGGGCAACGCCGTCGTCATGAAGCCGGACACGGAGACCTGCCTGACCGCCCTGTGGGCCCGTGACCTGCTGATCGAGGCAGGCCTGCCCGCCGACGTCTTCCAGGTCGTCCTCGGCGACGGCCCGGTCATCGGCCCCGAGGTCGTCCGGCACGCCGACTACGTCTCCTTCACCGGCTCCACCCGCACCGGCCGCGAGGTCGCCCAGGGCGCGGCGGCCCGGCTGGTGGGCGTCTCCCTCGAACTCGGCGGCAAGAACGCCATGCTGGTCCTTCAGGACGCCGACATCGAGAAGGCCGCGGCCGGCGCCGTCCGCGCCTGCTTCTCCTCCGCAGGCCAGCTCTGCATCTCCATCGAGCGGCTCTACGTCCACGAATCCATCGCGGACGCCTTCCTGGAGCGCTTCGCCGCCCGCACGAAGGCCATGCGCCTCGGCACGTCCCTGGCGTACGGCGCCGACATGGGCTCCCTGGTCGGCGAGCGGCAACTCGAGACGGTCACGCGGCACGTGGAGGAGGCCGTCGCCAAGGGCGCGAAGGTCGTCGCGGGCGGTGTGGCCCGCCCCGACATCGGCCCGTACTTCTTCGAGCCCACGATCCTCGACGGGGTCGCAACGGACATGTCGGTCTGCGGCGAGGAGACGTTCGGCCCGGTCGTGTCGGTCTACCGCTTCACCGACGAGGACGAGGTCATAGAGCGCGCCAACGCCACGGCGTACGGGCTGAACTCCTCGGTCTGGACGAAGAACGGCCGCCGCGGCCAGGAGATCGCCGCCCGCCTGCGCACCGGCACCGTCAACATCAATGACGGTTACGCCCCCGCCTACGGCAGCGTCCAGTCCCCGATGGGCGGCATGAAGGACTCCGGCCTCGGCCGCCGCCACGGCTCCGAGGGCATCCTCAAGTACACCGAGGCCCAGACGGTCGCCCACCAGCGCGTGCTCCCCATGGCCCCCTCACTGGGCATGGACGACGAGAAGTACGCCCAGTTCATGAGCAGGAGCCTGCGCCTGATGAAGGCGTTCCGGTTCCGGTAGACGACCCACGCTTCAGCCACTCAAAGGGGAGACGGCACGTGCCTCAGGACGCTTACGACTACGACGTCATCGTCGTGGGTTCCGGCTTCGGCGGCTCGGTGACCGCCCTGCGCCTCACGGAAAAGGGATACAAGGTCGGCGTCCTGGAGGCCGGTCGCCGCTTCACCCGCGAGACCCTCCCGAAGAACTCCTGGGACCTCAAGAACTACCTCTGGGCCCCGAAGCTCGGCATGTACGGCATCCAGCGCATCCATCTGCTGGGCAACGTCATGGTCCTGGCCGGCGCGGGCGTCGGCGGCGGCTCCCTGAACTACGCCAACACCCTCTACGTCCCGCCGAAGCCGTTCTTCGAGGACCCGCAGTGGCGTGACATCACCGACTGGCAGGACGAACTGGCGCCGTACTACGACCAGGCCCGGCGCATGCTGGGCGTACGGCTCAACCCGACCATGACCCCCTCCGACGTACATCTGAAGGCCGCCGCGGAGCGCATGGGCTGCGGCGACTCCTTCCACATGGCCCCGGTCGGCGTCTTCTTCGGCGACGGCGAGGACGCCGACGGCTCGGCGAAGGCGAAGCCGGGCCAGGAGGTGCCCGACCCGTACTTCGGCGGCGCGGGCCCGTCCCGCAAGGCCTGCGCGGAGTGCGGCGAGTGCATGACCGGTTGCCGCCACGGCGCCAAGAACACCCTCAACGAGAACTACCTGCACCTCGCCGAGAAGGCCGGCGCGGTCGTCCACCCCATGACCACGGTCGTGTCGGTCACCGACGACTCGCGCGGCGGCTACGCCGTCGCCACCCTGCCCACCGACCGCCGAGGCAAGAAGAAGGGCCGCACGTACACGGCCCGGCGGGTCGTCCTCGCCGCCGGCACCTACGGCACCCAGACCCTGCTGCACCGCATGAAGGCGGGCGGCCGGCTGCCGTACCTCTCGGACAGGCTGGGCGAGCTGACCCGCACCAACTCCGAGGCCCTGGTCGGCGCCCAGACCGACGACCGGCGCTACCGCAAGGCGCACGGCGCGCCCAGGGTCGACTTCACCAGGGGCGTGGCCATCACGTCCTCCATCCACCCCGACGCCAACACCCACATCGAGCCGGTCCGCTACGGCAGGGGCTCCAACTCGATGGGCGGCCTGTCCATCCTCCAGGTGCCGTACGCGGGGACGAAATCGGGCAGTTCGCGGGTCCTGGGCTTCCTCGCCAACGCGGTGAAGCACCCGGTGCTGGTGCTGCGCTCCCTGTCGAACCGCCGCTGGTCGGAGCGGACCATCATCGGCCTGGTGATGCAGTCGCTGGACAACTCCCTGACGACCTACGTGAAACCGTCGGGTGTCGGCCGCGGCCTGCTCACCGCCCGCCAGGGCCACGGCGCCCCCAACCCCAAGCAGATCAAGGCCGCCACGGAGGGCGCGTCGGCGCTCGCCGCCGAGATCAACGGCTTCGCGGGCTCCAACGTCGGCGAACTGATGGGCACCCCGCTCACCGCCCACTTCCTGGGCGGCTGCCCGATCGGCGACTCCCGCGAGTCCGGCGTGATCGACCCGTACCACCGCCTCTACGGCCACCCCGGCATCTCGGTCGTCGACGGCGCCGCGGTCTCCGCCAACCTGGGCGTCAACCCGTCCCTCACCATCACCGCCCAGGCCGAGCGGGCGATGTCCTTCTGGCCCAACAAGGGCGAGGAGGACCCGCGCCCGCAGCAGGGAATCTACGAGCGTCTCCAGCCCGTCGAGCCCAAGTCCCCGGCGGTCCCGGCGGAGGCGTTCGGCGCGCTGCGGTTGCCGTTCCTCGGCGTGCCGGTGGTACCGCCGAAGAGCTGAGCGACAGCGGTACACAGAAAAGGGACCTGCACCCCCCTCCGAGCGCAGGTCCCTCTTCTGCTTGGTGCAACGGCCTGCCGGCCGCTACGGCTTACGCCTGGACGCCGGCCTTGCGGCGACGGACCACGAAGATCGCGCCGGCACCGGCGACGACCGCGGCACCGCCGACGAGGCTGATCATCGGCAGGGCGGAGCTGGAGCCGGTCTCGGCGAGGCTGCCGGTGACCTCCGGCGTGTTGCCGCTCGGCTTCTCGTCGGTGACGGGCGCCTTGCCGCCTTCCTGCGGCTTGGTGCCGTCGGTGTCCGTACCCGCGGAGACGATCTGGAACTTGTACGACACGTCACCGAAGCCGATGCACTCGTCGTCGTTGTCGCCGTAGATCGTCGCGCCGAGCGAGAAGCCGGCGCCGACCGGGGCGGACTTGCTGACGTTGAGGCGCAGCGGGATGTCGACCTCGTACTCGGGCTTCAGCTCGTCGGTGTAGCCGACGTAACCGACCGCGTAGCCGCCCTCGTTGAGGTCGACCCAGGTCTTGTCCTGGGGGTCCCAGGCCTGGAGCTGGACCTGCTTGCTGGTGAACAGCTCCTCGCCGTTCTTGTCGGGGGAGGCCCCGGCGAAGAAGTCGAGGTCGTTCAGCGTGGAGTCGGAGTTGTTCTGCACGTTCAGCGAGAACTTGTGCCAGCCGCTGCCCGCCGCGATCTTGCCGGACAGGCCGGTGATGCTGACGTCGACCTTGGTGTCCTCGCAGACCGACGGCTCGGGGTCGGGGGACTCCGACTCCTCGGGCTCGGAGGCGCTGGGCGCCGGGGAGGACTCGCTCGCGGACGCGCTCGGCGAGCTGGACGTCTCGGGAGCCGACTCGCTCACGGACACGCTCGGGCTCGGCGTCGTCTCGGCGGGCGTGGACTCGGTCGCAGACGGCGAGGCCGACGTCTCGGGAGCGGACTCGCTCACCGACGCGCTCGGCGTGGGCGTCGTTTCGTCGGTCGCGTACGCGGCCGGTGCCGCAAGCAGTGCGACCGGGGCTATGACCGCCGTAGCGGCCGCTGCTGCCATGGCGCGGCGAAGCTTCATGAAGACCTCGGAGAGTCCGGGCGTACCGCGGGATGCGGTACGAACGTTGGGGGAGGCCTCCGCGTGTGGGGCGCGGGAGTGGCCCTTGGTTCCGCAGGTTTGATCCGTGAAGCCTGTGAATGGTTGTGCTGGCATTCACGAAATTCTTATGTGGGCTGAGTCACACACGAGACCTTCTTGTGAAGGCGCTTACCACCCGCTTAGATCTTTGCTTCGTGTCTGAAAAGCCGTCCGACGATCAGCCGTCGGCCTCGGAGATCCCCGACGACGTCTGGGAGCAGTTCACCCGCGACACCGAGCGGGACATCCGTTCCTCCGCCCCCAAGGAGCCGTCAGCCCGGGCCCGCATGGTGACCGAGCGCCTGCGTGAGCAGGACGCCCGGGGTGAGGTGCCTCCGGGGTGGCGAACGGGCCCCGCCTGGCAGGAGATGAACGGCCGTGCGGCCCGGCGCCGCAAGCTGTGGACCGTCCTCGGCGTGGCGGTCGCCGCCGCCGTCACGCTGGTGGCCCTGAAGCCGTCGCTGCTGCCCGGCGACCCCTTCGGTACCGGGGAGTCGGGGGCCGCGGAGGCCTCACCGCTGCCCGACGAGACGGCGGCGCCCACCGCCGCGCCGGGTGCGTCCGACCCCGAAACCCCCACCCTGGACCGGCCCTTCGCCGGCTCCCCGGCCGAGCGCTGGGCCGACGGCGAGGACGGCATCGCCCTGCCGGAGGCGAAGGCCGTCGGCGCGGTCTCCGCGGACCGGGTGGAACAGGCCCTGAAACTGACGAAGAAGCTGCTGGTGGGCGCCAACCTCGACCCGAGGACCGTACGCGGGGCCCGCCCCGAGACCGCGCTCTCCGTGCTCGACCCCAAGCAGCCCGGACTCCTCGACGACCTCGGCACCGGACTGCGCTCCCCGAGCAGGAAGCACGACCCGGTGACGCTGTTCAGCCGCTTCGACCCCGACAAGGTGCGGCCGGCCGGCGACGTGATCAAGACCCGCGGGCGCATGACGTTCAAGAAGGGCACGCAGGGAGGCGTGGCGGTACGCGCCGACTACACCTTCGTCTACCCCGTCGTCCGGGCGGACGGCCCCACCGAGGTCACCCGCACCATCGTGCGCCGGGTCGTCGACGTCGAAGTCGCCGACCCCGCCCGCTACCAGGTCACCCCGGGCCGCCTGCTCCTGATGAACTACGACCAGGAGATAGGCAACTCCTCCTGCTTCGTCTACGACGGGTACCTGCACCCGGAGTTCCCGTCGAGCAGGTCCGCGGGCCCCGACCCGAGCGGCCCGGCGACGGACCCGTACGACCGGAGCAAGCCCATCGAGCACGGCGACGGCGGCGACTGCGGCACGGTGACCCGCACCTGAGCCGAGTCGAGCGCCCGGCTCGAGCAGAGCGAAGGGCCCCGCGGGGTGGAGCCGCAGGGCCCTTCTACTCGTCAGCACCGACGTCAGGGCAGCGCCGGTGCCTGGAAGCGGCGCCGGGGGGTAGCGCCGCTGTTCCGTACCATTGGCAATGCGGGCAATGCGGGTGTCCGCGGGGGGACTTGGACTGTGTACGCATCGTGCTGGATGAACGCGGTGCCCGCAACCGTTTGACCCAGACTTGTGCATTTATGCAAGGTCCGCCGGTCGGCCCCGGGCGTCCCCGGAGCCGACCGTTCTCTTGGGTGACCGGGCTGCTGTCCCCTGCCGTCCGGTCACTTCCCTGGAGCGAGGTCCCACGACGCACGGCACGATCCGTGCGTCTCATCGCCCCAGTGAGCCACGCGTGGTTCTCTCGGGCCCGCGCCTGGCTGGCACGGACACCGGGACCAACGAAAGGGCCCGGGGGCGGTCACGCGCCGTACGGGTGAGAGGGATGCGTACGTCTGTCCCGGGAACAGGGACCCGGGACCGGGCCGGGGCGTCAGATCTTGCCGCGGCACAGCTCCAGCAGGGTCATCGCGAGCGCGGTGCCCGGCTTGCCCAGCGCCTCCCTGTAGTGGCCGAGGACGTCCATCTCGCGGGAGAGGTTCACGCGCCGGCCGCCGGAGGCGATCCGCGCCTCCTGGATGACGGCGGACACCGCCACCCGTTCCTGGATCAGGCCGATGATCCGGTCGTCGAGCGCGTCGATCCGCTCACGCGCGCCGGTGATCACGCCGGCGGCCTCGGGAGTACGGGCGCCGGTCACGTCGATGGTGGTCACAGGGGGCTCCTCGGGGTGTGAGGCTGCCCCGGGGCGGCAGGGCCCGGACGACGACAGGCGCCCCGGGCCTTGTCGGCCCGGGGCGCCTGGGAAGTCGCTTGTCAGTTGCTCAAGCAGCACGACCATGGCGTCCGGCGGGCCGGATGCCATAGGTAAAGACGAACGTCTGCTGCGTGAACATGGGGGCAAGTATGCACCCCCTCCGAGGGCCGTCCAAGCCGGTTCGCATCCTGAGACGGGGTGGTCGTCCGGCACACGGAAGGAGCCCGGCCGCCCCCCGGTAGAATCGGGTGGCACAAGACCCCCGCCCCACCGCCGGAAGGCACCCCGTGTCATCAGCGACTCCCGCTGCCACCGCCGCCGACACCGTCCTGGTCGTCGACTTCGGCGCGCAGTACGCCCAGCTCATCGCCCGTCGTGTCCGCGAGGCGCGGGTCTACAGCGAGATCGTGCCGAGCACCATGCCGGTCCAGGAGATGCTCGCCAAGAACCCCGCGGCGATCATCCTCTCCGGCGGCCCCTCGTCGGTCTACGCGGAGGGCGCGCCCAGCCTGGACCGCGAGATCTTCGAGGCCGGCGTCCCCGTCTTCGGCATGTGCTACGGCTTCCAGCTGATGGCCAGTGCCCTCGGCGGCACCGTCGACAACACCGGCGCCCGCGAGTACGGCCGCACCGACCTGCACGTCTCCAAGGTGTCCTCCACCCTCTTCGAGGGCACCCCCGCCGAGCAGCCCGTCTGGATGTCGCACGGCGACGCCTGCTCCGCCGCCCCCGAGGGCTTCACCGTCACGGCCTCCACGGACGTCGTACCGGTCGCCGCCTTCGAGAACGACGAGAAGAAGCTCTACGGCGTCCAGTACCACCCCGAGGTGATGCACTCCACGCACGGGCAGCAGGTGCTGGAGCACTTCCTGTACCGGGGAGCGGGCCTCACGCCGAGTTGGACGACGGGCAACGTCATCGAGGAGCAGGTCGCCGCGATCCGCGAGCAGGTCGGTGACCGGCGCGCCATCTGCGGCCTGTCCGGCGGCGTGGACTCCGCGGTCGCCGCGGCCCTCGTCCAGAAGGCCATCGGCTCCCAGCTGACCTGCGTGTACGTCGACCACGGCCTGATGCGCAAGGGCGAGACCGAGCAGGTCGAGAAGGACTTCGTGGCCGCGACCGGCGTGCAGCTGAAGGTCGTGGACGCGGAGGAGCGGTTCCTCAAGGCGCTGGCCGGGGTCTCCGACCCCGAGGAGAAGCGCAAGATCATCGGCCGCGAGTTCATCCGGGTCTTCGAGCAGGCCCAGGCCGAGATCATCGCCGATGAGGGTCCGGCCGTGGAGTTCCTCGTGCAGGGCACCCTCTACCCGGACGTCGTCGAGTCCGGCGGCGGCACCGGCACGGCCAACATCAAGTCCCACCACAACGTGGGCGGCCTGCCCGAGGACCTCGAGTTCCAGCTGATCGAGCCGCTGCGCAAGCTCTTCAAGGACGAGGTCCGCATGGTCGGGCAGGAGCTCGGCCTGCCGGAGGAGATCGTCCAGCGCCAGCCGTTCCCCGGCCCCGGCCTCGGCATCCGCATCGTCGGCGAGGTCACCAAGGAGCGCCTGGACCTGCTGCGCGAGGCCGATGCCATCGCCCGCGAGGAGCTGACGGCGGCCGGCCTCGACCGCGACATCTGGCAGTGCCCGGTGGTCCTGCTCGCCGACGTCCGCAGTGTCGGCGTCCAGGGCGACGGCCGCACCTACGGCCACCCCATCGTGCTGCGCCCCGTCTCGTCCGAGGACGCCATGACGGCCGACTGGTCGCGCCTGCCGTACGAGGTCCTCGCCCGGATCTCCACGCGGATCACCAACGAGGTGAAGGACGTCAACCGAGTCGTCCTCGACGTGACCTCGAAGCCGCCGGGGACGATCGAGTGGGAGTGACCTCCCCGCCTAGGTGCGCTTGATCGTGCGCAGGGGCTCGCCGGGCGTCCAGACCTGGACGACGAGATACGTGTCGTCCTCGACGTAGGTCCTCACGATCTCCGTCAGCTCGGTGCGGAAGAGGTGGAACGGCTCCGGCGGTTCCACCTCTTCGACGTATCCGGCCTTGGTCTCCATGTCGTCGACCTCGACCGCCCGGCCGCTGATCCGGACGTCGCCGCCGCCCATGCCGGTGCCCTCCCCGGGGTTCGCCTGGAGCGCGAAGCGCGGGTCGCGGCGCAGATCGAGGGCCTTGAGCGAGTCCGGCATCATGCCGAGCCACAGTTCGCCGTTCAGGAACCGCACCTCCAGGCCGCTGGTGCGGGGCGAACCGTCCTTGCGGAGGGTGGCGAGGATGTGGTGGGTGTAGGCGCCGAAACGCTTCTCGACGGTGCCGGCCAGATCCGGTTCGGCGGTGACGAAAGCCGCCCAGTTCGCTGTCATGACACGAGTGTCGCGCCGAAACCCGACATCTTCTGTCGGCTATCCGTGGGGTTGGGGAGCCAGGGGGCACACGAGTGGGCACACGGTGCTCACAGGGGCGCTCGTGTCATCTTCACGATTCGCTCCTGTTCTTCCCGGCCTCACGGACGGTAACTTCCGCCCGTACGCAGAACCAGCGCTGGAGGACCTATGAGCGGGCCCACCCCGCCCCTGCCGCTGCCCACCGACCGGCTGCGGTTCGCCATGCCGCCGATGCACGAGTCGGTCGAGGACGAGCGCCGGCACCGCAAGGAACGGCTCGCGGGCGCCCTGAGGATCTTCGGCCGGCTCGGCTTCGAGGACGGCGTCTCCGGGCACATCACCGCCCGCGACCCGGAATACAACGACTGCTTCTGGGTCAACCCGTTCGGGATGCCCTTCCGGCACGTCACCGTGAGCGATCTCGTGCTCGCCAACCAGGACGGCCAGGTCGTCGAGGGCGGCTACCACGTCAACCAGGCGGCCTTCACCGTGCACGCCCAGGTCCACGCCGCCCGGCCCGACGTGGTCGCCGTCGCCCACTGCCACTCGGTGCACGGCCGGGCGCTCGCGGCCCTCGGCGAACTGCTCGAGCCGATCACCCAGGAGAGCTGCGCCTTCTACGAGGACCACGCCCTCTACGACACGTACACGGGTGTCTCCGTCGACGCGGAGGAGGGGCGTCGTATCGCGGCCGTCCTCGGCTCCCGCAAGGCGCTCGTGCTGCGCAACCACGGTCTGCTGACCGTCGGCGACTCGGTGGACGCGGCGGCCTGGTGGTTCGTGTCGATGGAGCGCTCCTGCCAGGTGCAGCTGACGGCGCAGGCGGCCGGGCGGCCGGTCCGGATCGATCACCGGATGGCCGTGGCGACACGCGAACAGCTCGGCGGCGACCTCGTGGCGTGGATCAACTACCAGCCGATGTGGGAGGACGTCAGCCGGAGTGAGCCCGGTCTGCTGAGCTGACGCCGGGTTTCCCTCAGAAGCCGCGCAGCACCACCGCCTTCGTCCTCGCGAACTCCTCGTCGGTGAGCACCCCGTCGTGGTGGAGCCGGCCCAGCTCGCGCAGCCGGCGCAGGAGCACGTCGTGGTGGTCGCAGGCCGGGCGCGGCACGGGTGGGCGGGAGGGGAGCTCGCCGTTCCCGGAGGCGGCGCGCGTGGACGGGTGCGGCAGCCGGGCGGTGACCGCCGCGGCGACCAGCGCGGTGAGCAGGTCCCGGCGGGCGCTGCCCCACAGGTCCAGGGCGTACGGGTCCTTCTCCGGCGGCAGTTTCGAGAACTCCGTCTCGCGGGTCACGAAGCGCAGGGAACCGTCCTCGTGACCGGTGTGCGGCAACCACTCGACCCGCACGAGGTCGCCCATGCCGATGATCCGCGGGCCGGTGGCGCGTTTGACCCGCTCGGAGGTGCCGGCCCAGTCGATCCGCACCCGGGTGCCGTCGAAGGAGACCGTGCCGTCCGAGGTGCGCACCGACACCGGAACCGGCGGGCCGGGCAGCAGATAGGCCTTCGCGGGCTCCTTCGGGATCCGGCCGAGCAGCAGCGCGCGGCGGATCTCCTCGGCGACGTACTCGGCGACCCCCGTCCGGTCGGCGTCCACCGCCAGCCGGTAGGGATCGGCCGCGTCGGGCAGCCGCCCGCAGGTCGCCTGGAGCAGGGGGTCGGCGCCCTCGCGCAGCCGCAACCGCAGCCGGCCACGCCTGGGTTCGGGTTCCAGCACGATGCCGGAGACCGCCGCGAGCGGCACGGCGATCTCCCCGTACGTCTGCCGGAACAGCGGCACGGAGCGGTGCAGACCGGGCGTGATCCGGACCGTGTCGCCGTCGAAGGCCCAGGTCCCGTCCCGCTGGATGATCTCGGCCATAGAGGAATTCTCCCAGCCGGGTCAACACGGCACCCCGAAATTCACCCGTGTTGACCAGAGGGGGCGGACGGAAACCGGGTGGTGTAGGGCACAATTCGCTGTCGGCGCAGGGGAGTTGTACAGCGGTGTTTCCGGGGTCCGGAAGGCCGGCGGTGGTTGGGTCGCGGGAAGGCGGGCGTCGGGCGTGGCGGTGCGGGAGGCGGGACAGGGCGGCGCGGACGCGGGCGGGTACGCGGGCGCGCGTGCGGGTGCCTATGCCGAGAGGTATTCGGGGCGCTACGCCGGTGGTCACACCGGTGGTCACACCGGCGGGCACCCGGGCGGTCCCGGTGGCGACCACTCGGGCGGGTGTGCCTGCGGGGACTGCCCGCACGGGGCGCGTGAGGGGCACCGGCGGGCCGTCGCCGCATTCCTGCGCCGGCGGGACGAGTTCGCGGCCGGGCAGGGGCTGCCGGCCGCCGTGGCCCACTCCGCCTCGGCCTCCCGCCAGTGGATCTCCGAGGAACTGGCGCAGTCCGCCGAGCACGTCGCCGAGCGGGGGCGTGCCGAGGGGCAGGCCTGGCTGACGGGTCTGTGGCGCCGCACCGCTGCGGTCGTCTGGGCCGCCGTGGTGCTGTTGCTGCTGGGGCAGGCCCTCACGGCGGTCGGCGCGGGCTGGACGGCGGCGCGCACGGCCGGGCTGGCCGCGGCGC
Organism: Streptomyces sp. WAC04114; assembly: GCF_019733245.1. NCBI lineage: Bacteria > Bacillati > Actinomycetota > Actinomycetes > Kitasatosporales > Streptomycetaceae > Streptomyces > Streptomyces sp. WAC04114. Next base: position 21,166 of record NZ_JAIGQA010000074.1, on the reverse strand, counting down.
TGGTGACGGCCCTGTCGCTGACCGCCGCGTCGTGGTTCCACCGGGCGAGGGGCGGGGTGCTGGCGCCGGTGATCGGTGAGGACAACCGGCTGTCCACGTCCCGTACCGTCGCCGCGGCGTGGGTGCTCTTCGTGGCCTACTCGGTGCTCGTCCTCGCCGGGCGGCTGGCCGCCGCCTCCCGGCAGCGGGAGCGGGACGCGCTGCTCTCCGGGCTGGATCTCGCCCGGGGCGCCGGGATCGTGACCGTGCTCGCCGTGCTGTGCGGGATCGCCGTGCTCGTGCGACGGGTGGTCGGGCTGCGGGTGCTGGGGCAACGGCTGCAGAAGGTGCGCGCCGACCGGCCCCGGGCCGCCGACCTGCTGACCGACGACGCGGGTCGGGGCACCTTCGCCGACATCCAGTACGTCGTGATCAGCGGTGTCGCCCTGGTCTTCGCGGCGGTACGGCTGGCCAGGCGGCCGGAGCAACTGCCGGATCTGCCGTGGGGGCTGGCGGTGGTGGTGCTGGTGTCGGCGGCGACGTATCTGGCCGGAAAGTACGCGGAGGGCGGCCGGCCGGTCATCCTCTCCGTGGTCCGGGCCCGGGAGGCGGGCGACCTGGACGGGCCGATCCGCACCGGGGACGACATCGAGATCCGGGGTGCCGGATTCGTGCCTCCGGGAGCGCAGGGAGCCGGCCGGCTGGCCCGGATGGTCGTGCGCGTGGGCACGGTGCACGTCCACGTGCCGTTGGTCCCGGTCCCCGGCGGGTTCCGCAACCCCACGGACACCCTGCTGACGGTGCCGGTGCCGGCGGATGTGGAGCCGGGGAGGGTGGAGGTGCAGGTGGTCACGGCGGCGGGAGTGGAGACGAACCGCTACGCGGTCGACGTGACCGAGTGAGCGGTGGTGAGCGACGGCACCTCCGCAACGCCCTTGTCACCCCCGGTTCCACCGGCGGGACCACGAAAGCAGCCCGCGCGGGATTGAGCGGGGCCCGTTCGTCGTACGTATCGTCTGTTGAGGGGGTCTCGGCACCGGCGAGAGGCGGCTAGCAGCGATGACTCACAGTATGCGAACGGACACGCACTCCCCCCACTTCGGAGAGGGAGGAGGCTGGCGGGACAACGCCACCCGCTACGCCCTACTGCCGCTGCGCATCTTCCTCGGCGTCACCTTCATCTACGCCGGCCTGGACAAGCTCACCGACAGCGCCTTCATGAAGGACTCCGGGGCCGGCTCGATCGGCGACATGATGCGTGCCGTGCGCGACTCCTCCGCCATCCCCGCCCTGGTCGACCTCTCCCTCAAGAGCCCGGTCGGCTTCGGCTACGCCATCGCCTTCGGGGAACTGGCCGTCGGCATCGGGACCCTGCTCGGCCTGCTCGCCCGGCTGGCCGCGCTCGGCGGCGCGCTGATCTCCCTCAGCCTGTGGCTGACCGTGAGCTGGGCCTCCGACCCGTACTACTACGGCAACGACCTCGCCTACCTCATGGCCTGGACCCCGCTGATCCTCGCGGGCGCACCCGTGCTCTCCCTCGACGCCGCGCTACGGTCACGGCGGCGGCAGAGGAGCGTTGGGTACCAGTAGCGGGCCGGTAGCAAGCCGGTAGCGGACCGCTGGCCGGTCAGGCCGGGTCCGGGTCCGCACGGCCACCCCGGCGGCGCCGGCGTGCGCGGCCCGTCAGGAACGCCACCGCACCCGCGAGGCACAGCCCGCCCGTGACGAGGGGGATCGCCACGAACCACGGGGTCTCCCAGGCCCCGCCCGCGTCACCGGCGTAGAGCACGCCCGTCACGATCAGGACGCTGCCCGCGAGCAGCTTTCCGGGCTGGACTTCATGACGAAGCACGGGCCACCTCCGCCTGTCCCATGCCGACCTGGAGGTCCAGGTCGATCGTGCCGGACTTCTTGACGCCCTCGGCGGGGGAGAGGGTGACCTGCTTGTGCCGTCCCGGCTGCACGTCCACGTCCTTCGGGTCGTCGCCCGGCAACTGGAGATCGCCGACCCCCACCTCGACGTCCAGCCGCACCGTCACGCCCTCGGGCACGAGCACTCTGAGCTTGCCCATGCCGACCTCCGCCTGCGTCGTCACCGTCTGCTTCCCGGACATGTCCAACTTGCTCAGGTCCAGCGTGCCGACACCGGTTCCCAGGTCGTACCGCGGCCGTACGTCCGCCACCGCGGCGGGCTGCCAGGTCGTGCGCGCCCAGTGGGTGTCGATGTCCTTGGGCAGGGCCGCGGCGCCGGCGAGCAGACCGGCCGTGAGGATCGCCAGGAAGATCGAGCCGGCGCCGGTCCGGCCCAGGAAGGCGCTGACGGCTATGCCCAGGCCCAGGACGGCGAGCGCGCAGGCCAGGCCCGTCTGCAGGCTGGTGCCGAGCGGATGCCCGTCCCAGGTGCGGCTCGTGCCCAGGGCTCCCGCGAGCAGGGCCAGCAGGAAGACCCAGCCGCCGATCCAGCGCGGGCCGCGCGGCCGGGGCGGCACGGGGCGCTGGGCGGGTATGTCCTCGCGGGCACCGGACCGGGTGGTGCCGGGCCGGGTACCGAGGCTGATGTTGACGGCCGCGGCGACATCCAGGTCGTGCGTGTCGCGAGGGCCCCACAGATAGCCCGTGCCGCCGATGTGGGTGCCGTCCTTGACGATCGGGTCGCGCCACCATGAGGGCGTGGTGAGGAGGATCGGTGGCGCCTGGGGCTCCGGCGGGGCGTCGGCCGCGGCCTGTGCGGCCAGGGGGTCGGGGCTGGGGGCGCCGCGCTGGCGCGACCAGTAGCCGGCGCCCGCGAGCAGGAGGGAGAGGACGACGGCGAAGGTCAGCACCCCGCCGTTGTTCAGCATGGTCAGGAACACCCCGCAGCCCACCAGCGCGAACAGCACGGCCGCCAGGGCCTGGCCGTCGACCCGGCCGGTGAGCAGCTTGCGGACCTCGTTCTCCTCCTCGTCGTCGTACGGGACGAAGAGCCAGGCGAAGCCGTAGAAGAGGAGGCCGATGCCGCCGGTGGCGGAGAGCACGGCGAGGGTGATGCGGAAGATCACCGGGTCCATGTCGCACTGCCGCCCGAGCCCGGCACAGACGCCGGCCAGGGTCTTGTGGCGGCGGTCGCGGCGGAAGGAATGGGGCGGCCCGGCCGGGACTGCGTCCTCGGCGGAGGCGGCCGTACCGGATGCTCCTCCCTGTTCTCCCGCGTCCGCGCGCCCGGGTGCGGAGCCCGCGGCGGGCGCGGCATCCTGCGGCCCGGCGCCCGCAGCGGGGCGTGGGCCGGAGCCGGGTCCCGGACCCGTCGCGGCGTGCTCGTGATCGGTCATGGGTCCATGGTGACGGGCGCGGCGCCCCGGCGGGAGTCGGAACGACCCTGGCCGGACCCTGATATCGGCCCTGAGAGACCGCTCGGGAAGCGTTCGAGGGGAGGTCCGCGGAGATCAGGGGAGCTCTAGGGGTCGACCCTGATGCTCCGGCCTCTCGCACGTGTGACCATCAATGGCATGTCGGAAGCCGCAGCAGCGCCACTCGCCGAACCGCGGCCGCCGCGCAAGCTCTACCGCAGCAGTGACGGACGCTGGCTCGGGGGCGTGGCGCGGGGCCTCGCCGGGCATCTCGGGCTGCCCGTGATCTGGGTCCGGCTGGTGTTCGTCGGCCTGTTCATGGCCGACGGCCTCGGCGCGCTGCTGTACGCCGCGTTCTGGTTCTTCGTCCCGCTCGGCGTCGGCGGTGTGGAGGCGCAGAAGCCGCCGCCGCCCCTGACCGCGGAGACCTCGTCCGACGGTCGCCGCAGGCTCGTCGCGCGCAGACCCGACAAGGGCCAGATCGTGGCCCTGCTCCTCATGGTCGTGGTGGCCATGGTCTTCGTGGGCAATGTCAACCTCAGCGGCGGAGCCAGGGCGTACCTCTGGCCGATGGTGTTCGTCGGCGCGGGTGTCGCCCTGGTCTGGCGGCAGGCGGACAACGCCCGCCGGGCCCGCTGGGCCGAGGTCGGCCGCCGCCGGCGCACGGTCACACTGCTGCGCTCGGTGGGCGGCGTGCTGCTGGTGACGGCCGGTGTCTCCGGCATCTTCGTCCTGCAGGGGTCCGCGGCCCACCTCGGATCGGTCCTGCAGGCGGCCCTCGCGGTCCTCGTCGGGATAACGCTGCTCGCGGGACCGTATCTGGTCCGCATGACGCAGGACCTCTCCGAGGAGCGCCTGATGCGCATCCGCGCCCAGGAGCGCGCGGAGGTCGCCGCCCATGTGCACGACTCGGTGCTGCACACCCTCACCCTGATACAGCGCAACGCGGAGAACGCGAACGAGGTCCGCCGCCTGGCCCGAGCCCAGGAGCGCGACCTGCGCACCTGGCTCTACAAGCCCGAGGGCACCGGCAAGGACGAGGCCGACGAGCCCACCACCCTCGCCGACGCCGTCCGGCGCAACGCGGCCGAGGTGGAGGACAAGCACGGCGTGCCCATCGAGGTCGTGGTCGTGGGCGACTGCCCGCTCGACGAGAGGATCTCCGCGCAGATGCAGGCCGCGCGGGAAGCAATGGTGAACGCCGCCAAGTACGGTGGCGAGGGCGGCGCCGTCCAGGTCTTCGCCGAGGTCGAGGGGAAGACGGTCTTCGTGTCCGTCCGGGACCGCGGCCCCGGCTTCGACCTCGGCTCGATACCCGCCGACCGGATGGGTGTCAGAGAATCGATCATCGGCCGCATGGAGCGCAACGGCGGTACGGCGCGGCTGCGCGCGGTGCCGGACGGCGGCACGGAGGTCGAGCTGGAGATGGAGAGGGCGGAGAAGACGTCATGAGCGACCCGACCGAGGCGAACGGTACGGCGGGATCGGCGGAGGCGGCCGCACCCGCGGAGTCGGGCGGCGGCCCCGGGCGTCACGTGCGCGTGGTCCTCGTGGACGACCACCGCATGTTCCGCACGGGGGTCCAGGCCGAGATCGGACAGACCGAGCAGACCGGAGTCGAGGTCGTCGGCGAGGCCGCGGACGTCGACCAGGCCGTCACGGTCATCACCGCGACCCGGCCCGAGGTGGTCCTCCTCGACGTGCACCTGCCGGGTGGGGGCGGCGTGGAAGTGCTGCGCCGCTGCGCCCCGTTGATGGGCGACACCGAGCAGCCGGTCCGCTTCCTCGCGCTGTCCGTGTCGGACGCGGCGGAGGACGTGATCGGCGTGATCCGGGGCGGCGCCCGCGGCTACGTCACCAAGACGATCACCGGCACGGACCTGGTGAACTCCGTGTTCCGCGTCCAGGAGGGCGACGCGGTCTTCTCCCCGCGCCTTGCCGGGTTCGTCCTGGACGCCTTCGCCTCCACGGACGCGCCGCCGGTCGACGAGGACCTGGACCGCCTGACCCAGCGCGAGCGCGAGGTGCTGCGGCTCATCGCGCGGGGCTACGCGTACAAGGAGATCGCCAAGCAGCTGTACATCTCGGTGAAGACGGTCGAGTCGCACGTCTCGGCGGTGCTGCGCAAGCTCCAGCTCTCCAACCGGCACGAGCTGACGCGCTGGGCGACGGCTCGCCGGCTGGTCTGACACGGGCGCTCACACCACCCGCGTCGCCCCCGTGAACGGCATCTCGTCCAGCGGGGCGACACGCACCGGCGCGGAGGGGTTCGGTGCGTGGATCATCCGCCCGTTGCCGACGTAGATGCCGACGTGGCTGATGCCGGCGTAGAAGAAGACCAGGTCGCCGGGGAGGAGTTCGGAGCGGGAGACGCGGCGGCCGGCGGCGATCTGGGAGTACGTCGTGCGGGGCAGGGCGACCCCCGCGGCGCGGTACGCGGCCTGGACGAGTCCCGAGCAGTCGAAGGCGTTCGGCCCGGTGGCGCCCCAGACGTAGGGGCTGCCGAGCTTCTGGTAGGCGTAGGAGACGGCCGCGGCGGCGCGGGAGTTGGGCGCCTGGGCGGAGGCGGAGCCGGGGGCCGCGAGGGTGTCCCGTGGGCCCGCCGAGCGGGACGCGCGGTCGGGTGGTGCGCCCAGCCGGGAACGTTCCTGCACGCCGAGCCGGGACAGCAGCTGCCGTGCCGAGCCCAGCTTGCCGGTGATCGTCTTCTTGTGCTGCTTCAGTTCCGTCTGCCGCGACTTCAGCGAGGTCAGCTCGATGTGCGCGGCCCCGCGCAGCTGCTCGATCTCCCGCAGCTGCCTGCGTACACCCGCGACGGCGGCGTTCTGCCGGTTGCCGGCCCTCTCCACGAACTCGGCGTTCCCCAGGTACCGGTCGGGATCGTCGGACAGGGCGAGTTGCACCGCGGGATCGAGGCCCCCGGCGCGGTACTGCGCGGCGGCGACCGAACCGAGGGCGTCGCGGGCGGAGTTGAGCCGCTCCTCCTTGCGCGCCGCCTGGTCCTGGAGGTCCTTAAGCCGCTGCCCGGCCGCGTCGGCCTTCTCCTTCGCGCCGTTGTACTTCTCGGTGGCGACCTCCGCCTCCTGGTACAGCTCGTCCACCTTGGCCTTGACCTGGGCGGGGCTGAGCTGTGGTTCGGCGTGTCCGGTGCCGTCGAAGCCCGTCGCCGTCGCCGCGCCCGCGAGGGCGATCGTGGCGGCTGTACGGGCCTTGCTGCCACCCGTCGAACGCTGTCGGGGCTTGCGGTGCGCTGCCACCTGGAGGCCACGTCCTTTCCTCGACCGCCGGGGGTGGGTGCGGCCGCCGGGGGGGGGGAGCGGACGGGCGGCCTGCGCGTCCGGCGACGGCCCGCACAGGGGGAGCGGATCGCCGCCGGACTTTTCGGCGGTGGTGTCCGACTGCCGCCCCTGGCCCGGGCGGCGGTGGGGAGCCGGGCACCTGGTGGAGGACGCTAAGCGTCGCCGTGCCGGGCCCGTGGCGGGTGTGCGGAAGTGATGCGAGAGGACCGACGGTGACCGTATGCGACCGTGGCCCCGTCGAGGCGCCGCCCACTTCACTGAGCGTGATGACCGATGCGCCGGATTCTGAGCGAGTGACCGTGATCGGGTGCTATGGGGCGCATATATGCATCACTGGGCCGGTGTCGGGTGCCCCAGGGGCCCCTCATTAGGCTCCGGCCTCATGGACGTACTCATCCACCTCTTCGTCGGCCTCCACATCATCGGCATCGCCTCGCTCCTGGGTGGTTTCCTCACCCAGATGAAGGCGATGGGCGAGGGTACCGCCCGCTTCACCCCCGCGATGCTGCACGGCGCGTTCACGATGCTGGTCACCGGGGTGATCCTGGTCGGCCTCAACCAGGCCGACGACCAGTCCGTGGACAACGTGAAGATCGGCGTGAAGCTGGCCTTGCTGATCGTGATCCTCGGCCTGGTCTACGTGAAGCGGGACGACGAGAAGGTGGACAAGGGCCTCTTCGGCCTGGTGGGTCTGCTGACCACGGCGAACATCTTCATCGCCGTGCTCTGGACCTGACCCGGGAGCGCCGGGTGCCGGCCCGGGCGGCGGCGAGAGCCCAGGCGGTGCACGCGAGCCAGGCGGCCACCGCGATCCACAGCAGCACCTCCCCGGCCGCGTCGAGCCAGGCGACGTCGAGCGCGGCGGCGACCGCCAGGGTGGCCGTGGCGGTCACGACCGCGGCGAACACGGTCGCCCAGCGCCGCACGTCGTAGTGGTGCCGGGGCCAGAACAGCTCGGCGAGGAGCAGGGCGACGCAGGCGATCAGCGCGAGCACGAGCAGCGTGACGGTCGTCGTGCGCAGGGCGCTGGTGTTCTCCTCGTTCCACAGGTACAGGCGCGAGCTGTCGGCGCTGAGGAGTTTCGCCCCGGCCATGGAGGAGACGGCGAGGGCGCCGGCCGCGAGCCAGTGGTCCCCGCGCCCCTCCTCCACCTGCCGGGGCTGGAAGCGGAACAGGGCGAAGCAGTAGAGGGCGAGCCCCAGCCAGAACAGCACCAGGGCCGCGTGGGCGAGCCAGGCCGCCGAATCCGCCGCGGCGAGCGTCGCGCCGAGCACGGCGAGCCCTTCGGTGGCCACACAGCGCAGGAACACCGTCCCGCGCCGCCCCTGAGCCTCCGCGGTGAGCAGTACCGCCCAGAGCAGTATGGCGAGGGCCAGCAGCGCCTCGGCGACGGGCTGCAGGCCCGCCGCTGAGAAGCCGGTGCCGAGGACGGCGGTCGCCGCCACGGTGGTGAGCGCGGCCGGTGTCTCCGACCGCCACACGCCGTGCCTGCGCTGGGCGAGGCCCGCGACGGCCACCAGCCAGGCGGCGCAGGCCAGGCCGAGGGCGACGCGGGAGAGGACCCCGTACCCCGCCGAGTCGAGACCGACCGACACGATGCCGGTCGCCAGCGCATACGTCGACCACCAGGTGGCAAACGGGGAGGTACCGGACATAGTGCCGATGCTAGAGAGCGCCGCGTCGGTTGTGAGAGGGGCACGCGCGTGTGCCCCTCAAAAACGTGGCGGCACTTCTCAGGCGGGGCGCACCACGCTGTGGATCGCGGACTCGCCGTCGTAGTAGACCGACTCCTCGCGCACGTACGTGCCGGGCTTCGGGGCGTGGATCATCATGCCGTTGCCGATGTAGATCCCGACGTGGGTGACGTCGTCGTAGAAGAAGACGAGGTCGCCGGGCCGGGCCTGGGAGAGCGGGACCGTGGTGCCGGCGTTCACCTGGTCGTAGGTCGTGCGCGGCAGGGTGACGCCCGCGGCCTTCCAGGCGGCCTGGGTGAGACCGGAGCAGTCGTAGGAGCCGGGTCCGACCGCGCCCCACACGTACGGCTTGCCGATCTGGGCCCGGGCGAAGGCGAGTGCCTTGTCGGCCTTGGTGGCGTACGAGGAGTCGGCCGGTGCCGTCGAGGAGGACGAGTCGGAACCCGACGACCCCGACGAGGAGGACCCGCTGTCCTGCTGCTGAGCCGCCTCCTCCTGCGCCTTCTGCTGCGCGGCCTGCTGCCGGGCCAGCTCGTCGGCCTTGCGGGCGGCCTCCGCCTGCTTCTCCTTCTCGATCGCCGCGAGCCGGGCCTTCTCCTCGGCGGTCAGCTTCGACATCAGCTCGCGCGCGTCGGCGAGCTTGCGCTGGACGGTGGCCTTGGCCGTCCTCAGGCCGGCCTGCGAGTCGGTGAGCGTCTCGAGGCTCTCGGTGGCCTCCTGGCGCTTCTTCATCGTCTCGGACTGCTGCGTGACGTAGTCGTCGACCGCGACCTTCTGCCGGCCGGTCATCCGGTCCATCAGCTGGGTCTGGTCGAAGTAGTCCTGCGGGGTGTCCGCGAGCAGGAACGTCGCGGTGTCCGGGGCGGCGGCGCCGGTGCGGTACTGGGCGGAGGCGAAGGAGCCCAGCTCCTCGCGCGCCTCGTTGAGCTTCTGGGTGCGCTCGGCGACGTCGTCGAGGAGGGTGTCGACGCGCTTGCGCTGCTTCGCGGTCTTCTCCTTGGCCGCGTTGTACTTGTCGGTCGCCGACTCGGCCTGGCGGTACAGGTCGTCGACCTTCTTCTCGACTTCCTCCAGGCTGGGCTTGTCGTCGGCCGCGGGGGCGGCGTTGGCCGACTGGGACAGCAGGGCCACGGAGGTGAGGGCCGCCGTTGCGAGGGCGGGGGTCCGTATACCTGCCACGCGCGAACCCGTAGGACGCGACTTGCGGTGCGACGCCAAGGGAGGCGACTCCTTCCACGTTCCGCCTACCGGGTTAGCTGTCGGGTTCGGGCGGGTGGTTCGGAAGGTTTGCCCTACGGCCGTCTCCGTACAGGGAGTCGGGCCGATTCACCCCAGGTTCACGGTTGGGTCCCCGGCTCCGGCTGCCGCTGCGGCGTGCCGGACTCGGCGGAGGCCGCGCGGCCCGGCGACGTTCGCCGGTGGGGGTCATGCGGCCTGGTCGCACGGTAGCCAACTCGTGTGGCCCCTGTGAAGGTTGATGGGTGATATGCCCGATACATTTTCGTGACCTCACTCATGAGCGTTGCCGAGAGTGAGCGATCAAGGGGGATTAGTCACGACTCATTCGTAATTGCGGGGGCGTAGCAGGCCGTGATCAGGCGGTCATGGAGGGCGACAACGCGCCGCCGGTCCGGCCCGCGGAAGCCCTGGCGGCGGGCGATGTTCTCAGGGCGGCGGCGGGCTGTCAGTGGGGCGCCCTAGACTCGGAGAGCGATGAGCAGCCTCTTTGACGACAACTTCCTGGCGAACCTCCAGGCCCAGCGGGGCCCGGCCCACGAGCCCCCGCCGCCACCCGAGGACGATCACGTACCGGAGCCGATTCCGGACGATCTGTTCGGCGGGAAGTTCGACGCGCCCCCGGACCGGGACGCCTACTACCGCGACGGCGCCCCCCGCCCGGTGATCGACTCCGCCGCGCTGCTGGAAGGGCTGAACGACAACCAGCGCGCCGCCGTCGTCCACTCCGGCTCCCCGCTGCTCATCGTGGCCGGAGCCGGCTCCGGCAAGACCCGGGTGCTCACGCACCGCATCGCCCACCTGCTCGCCGAGCGGGACGTGCACCCGGGCCAGATCCTGGCGATCACCTTCACCAACAAGGCCGCCGGCGAGATGAAGGAACGCGTCGAGCAGCTCGTCGGCCCGCGCGCCAACGCCATGTGGGTCATGACCTTCCACAGCGCGTGCGTGCGCATCCTGCGCCGGGAGAGCAAGAAGCTCGGCTTCACCTCCTCCTTCTCGATCTACGACGCCGCCGACTCCAAGCGCCTGATGGCCCTGGTCTGCCGCGACCTGGACCTCGACCCCAAGCGCTTCCCGCCCAAGTCCTTCAGCGCCAAGATCAGCAACCTGAAGAATGAGCTGATCGACGAGGAGGACTTCGCCGCCCAGGCCACCGACGGCTTCGAGAAGACCCTCGCCCAGGCATACGCCATGTACCAGTCGCGGCTGCGCGAGGCGAACGCCCTCGATTTCGACGACCTGATCATGACGACGGTCAACCTGCTGCGCGCCTTCCCGGACGTTGCCGAGCACTACCGCCGCCGCTTCCGCCATGTGCTGGTGGACGAGTACCAGGACACCAACCACGCCCAGTACGCCCTGGTCCGCGAGCTCGTCGGCACCTCCGAGCACCCCGTCGACGTCCCGCCCGAGGCGGAGGTCCCGCCCGCCGAGCTGTGCGTGGTGGGTGACGCCGACCAGTCGATCTACGCTTTCCGCGGCGCGACCATCCGCAACATCCTCCAGTTCGAGGAGGACTACCCGGACGCGACGACCATCCTGCTCGAGCAGAACTACCGCTCCACGCAGACGATCCTCAGCGCCGCCAACGCCGTCATCGAGCGCAACGAGTCCCGCCGCCCCAAGAACCTGTGGACCAACGCGGGCACCGGCGCGCAGATCACCGGCTACGTCGCCGACACCGAGCACGACGAGGCGCAGTTCGTCGCCGAGGAGATAGACCGCCTCACCGACGCGGGCGACGCGAAGGCTGGCGACGTCGCCGTCTTCTACCGCACCAACGCCCAGTCCCGTGTCTTCGAAGAGATCTTCATCCGCGTCGGCCTGCCCTACAAGGTCGTCGGCGGCGTCCGCTTCTACGAGCGCAAGGAGGTCCGGGACGTCCTGGCCTACCTGCGCGTGCTCGCCAACCCGGAGGACTCGGTGCCGCTGCGCCGGATCCTCAACGTCCCCAAGCGGGGCATCGGCGACCGCGCCGAGGCGATGATCGACGCCCTGTCCCAGCGCGAGAAGATCAGCTTCCCGCAGGCCCTCAAGCGCGTCGACGAGGCGTACGGCATGGCCGCGCGCTCCACCAACGCCGTCAAGCGGTTCAACACGCTGATGGAGGACCTCCGCACCGTCGTCGAGTCCGGTGCCGGACCGGCCACGGTGCTGGAGGCCGTCCTGGAGCGCACCGGCTACCTCGCCGAACTCCAGGCCTCCACCGACCCGCAGGACGAGACCCGGATCGAGAACCTCCAGGAACTCGCGGCCGTCGCCATGGAGTTCGAGCAGGAGCGCGGCGAGGACGAGCGGGGCACCCTGTCCGACTTCCTCGAACAGGTCGCGCTGGTCGCCGACTCCGACCAGATCCCCGACGAGGAGGACGGCGACGGCGTCATCACCCTGATGACCCTGCACACCGCCAAGGGCCTGGAGTTCCCGGTCGTCTTCCTCACCGGCATGGAGGACGGCGTCTTCCCGCACATGCGCGCCCTCGGCCAGACCAAGGAGCTGGAGGAGGAGCGGCGCCTCGCCTACGTCGGCATCACCCGCGCGCGGGAGCGGCTCTACCTGACCCGGTCCACGCTGCGCAGCGCCTGGGGCCAGCCCTCGTACAACCCGCCCTCCCGGTTCCTGGAGGAGATCCCGCCGGCCCACGTGGAGTGGAAGCGCACGGGAGCGCCCGCGCCCGCGTCCTCCGGGCCGGTCTCGGCGGTGGCGGCCTCGCTGTCGTCGTCCCGCTCGCGCTCGTCGGCGTCGGGCGCCTCCGGTTTCGCCACGCGCCGCACCTCGGAGAAGCCCGTGGTGTCGCTGGCGGTCGGGGACCGGGTCACGCACGACCAGTTCGGACTCGGGACCGTCGTCGGCGTCAAGGGCACGGGCGGCAACGCCGAGGCGACGATCGACTTCGGCGACACAAAGCCGAAGCGGCTGCTGCTGCGGTACGCGCCGGTGGAGAAGCTGTAGCGACGTGAGGTGAACCGGCCGGCCCCTGCGCGCTCGACGCGGGCGGGGCCGCCGGGACGTTACTCGGCGCGGGCGGGGGACCGCGGCCGCCGGGACGTCACGACGGGTCGATGCCGTGGCTGCGCAGCCACGGGAGCGGGTCGATGGCCGAGCCGCCGCCCGGGCGCACCTCGAAGTGCAGGTGCGGTCCGGTGGAGTTGCCGGAATTGCCGGAGCGCGCGATCGGATCGCCGGCCTGCACGGTCGTACCCGAGGGGACCGTGTACGTGGAGAGGTGGCAGTACCACGTCTCCGTGCCGTCCTTCGCGGTCAGGATCATCATGTTGCCGTACGCGCTGTTCCACTGCGTGCGGACGGTGCCGTCGGTCGCGGCCATCACGGTCGTGCCGTACGAGACGGGGAAGTCGATGCCGGTGTGCAACGACATCCAGTTGATGCCGGACTGGCCGTAGTAGGCGCTCAGTCCGTGCCGCGCGACCGGCAGGGCGAACTTGGGGCGCAGCCGCTCCTTGCGGGCCGCCTCCTCCGCCGCCCTCTTCTTCTCGGCCGCCTGCTGGGCCTTGAGGTCGATGCGCTCCTGCGTACGGCTGGCCCGGTCGGCGAAGTCGTCGGCGCCGGCGGACAGGCTCTGCAACTGCGTGTCCAGCTTGTTGTTGGCGGCGGCCGGCTTGACCGGCTGCGCGTCCGCCGCGGTCGTCTGCGCTTCCGCGGCGCTGTCGTCGGAGAACGTGCCGACGGAGGCGGCGGCGATCCCGGCGACACCCATGACACACGCCGACGGCACCGCGATCGTCATCAGCGCCGAGCGCTTGGGGGGCGTACGGCGGCGGGAACGGGATCCGGCGCGCGAGGCCGCCCGGGTGGACGGGCCCGGAGTGACGTCCTCCTGGCCGTCCAGCAGCGGGGCGACGACGGGCAGTTCGCCGGTGGCGGCCGGCTCACCGCCGTCCGCGGCGCGGTCGCGATAGTCCGTGCCGGCGGACTCGTCGTACGTGACCTGGTCGAACGTCGCGGTCTCGAGCTGGTCGAAAGGCGTGGTTTCGAGCTGGTCGAAGGTTGCGGTCTCGAGCTGGTCGAAGGTTTCGGCGGGGGGCTCGTACGCGTCGGGGGCCGGTGCGGCGGTGCCGTCGGAGTTCCACTGCGTCGCGTCGTAGGCGCCCGTGTCGAAGGTCTGGGTGCCCCACTCCCAATGCTGGGTGTGCTCGGCGGGGTTGCCGCCCTGGTCGGTCTGGAGCCAGGCGCCCACGTCCCACTGTCCGGTGGCGTCGGGGGACGGCGCCTGGGAGGGGATGGCTGACATCGGCTGCTGCTCGGGCGTCCAGGAGGTCGTGTCGTAGACGCCGGTGTCGTAGGCGGCGTGGTGCTGGGCCGCGTAGGCGTCGTAGTGCACGTTCTCGTGCGTGCCGGTGGGCCAGTGGCCGGTGCCGTAGGTGCCCGTGTCCTGGCCGCTGCCCGGCATGTCGCCGAAGAGGGGGTCGGTCGCGAAGCTCGCGGTGGCGTGCCCGGTGGCGTCGAAACCGGCGCCCTGGGTACCGGTGACAGGGGCACCGGTGGCGTCAAAACCGGTGGCGGCGTAGTCGCCGTACGTGGTGAAGTCGCCGTACTGGGCTTCCTGGGTGCCGTACGACGCGTAGTGCGCCGAGGCGGCGTCGGAAGCCGGAGCCGGGGTCATGGTCCCCGACGGGTGACGGTCGTTCACCAACTTCTCTTTCGCCTCGACAACAGGGGCTGCCAGAGCAGTGCGGCGACTGTACCCGGCGGTACGCGGGCACGACAATCTTCGGCAGGTTTCGTGCACGCAGGAAACGGGCATTCGGCCGTGTTTTGGCGGACGGCGGGCACGGGTTTGGCCTTGTGTTCGAAGTTTGTTCGAGCTTGATCGGTGCTGTGGTGCCGAGTGATCGCTGTATGACGAGTCTCAGGCGACTGTCAGACCGGCGGTGTGCTCGGTGGACGGTTCCCCCGGGCGGGCCGTGTCGAGGACCTGCCGTATGCCGTCGGCGACGGCGGGGTGCACGGGCAGGGCCAGATGACCGATGCCGGTCACGTGCACGTTCTGCGCCATCAGGTCGGGATGGTCGATGCGCGCCGTCTCCGGCGGGTCCATCACATGGTCCAGGTCGCTCCAGAAGCCGACGAAGTGAGTACGGCAGTCAGGGGCGGGCGCAGTGAGCTCCTCGAGCACCGGTGAGCCGGGGCGCATCTGGCGCACGATGGGGTGCGCGTTCGCCACGGGCATCACCCGGGTCCCCGAGTGCGGCGTGCCGAGCGTGACAAGGGTCCGCACACGTGCGTCGCCGCCGAGCCGCTGCACGTAGTAACGCGCTATCAGGCCACCGAGACTGTGCCCGACGACATCGATCTGCCCGACCCCCGTGCGCTCGCAGATCTCCTCGATACGACGGCCGAGCAGCTCGGCGGCGGCGCGTATGTCGCAGGTCAGCGGCGAGTAGTTGAGGGACTCGATCTGCTGCCTGCCGTGTTGGGCGAGGCTGCGGCGCAGCAGGACGAAGACCGAGCGGTTGTCGATGAAGCCGTGCAGCAGTAGAACCGGAGGCTTGGCTTCCGTGGGCAGTTGGGCGGCGCCGTCCGCCGGCAGGGCCGGGACGGGGGTGCGTCGCTCCTGGGTGATGCCGGACGGGTAGAGGAGGAGATGCCCGGCCAGGATCGCGATCTCCAGTGCGGTGGCCTTCAGGAGAGCCAGGGAGAGTCCCGCCAGCTTGCCCGGCAGCAGGCGCTCGCAGAACGGAAGAAAGGGCAGAGCCGCCCTGGTGACCTTCATGGCCGACCTCCTGTCGGCACGCGGGAGGACGGCTTCGCCCCCCGTGTGCACTCGTGGGGAGCAGCTGCGAAGACGGCCGGCGATGACCGCGGGAGCGGCGTGAGCCGCGTGAGCTGCGAGGGCAGAGCGCGGCGTGTGGCGTGTGTGACGCCGGTGGTGCGACGGAGGTCCCCGATCGGTGGGGTGACGAGGCTCCCCGCTGGTGCGCCGTGTCTGCCCTGCATGCTGTGCGTGCGGTGCTTGCCCTGTGTGCCTTCGCCGAGGCGCCGTTCCTCCGCGGTGCGTGGTCGATGCGGCGGTACGGCGACTTCGGTGCGACTCCCCTTGCGCTTGTCCCATCGTGTGATTTCCCCCTCGCTATCCACCGCGAAACTGCCGGTTGCGGGATCCTGGAGATAACGTTCGTTCACTTGCCCGGACGGTTCGGGGCGGAGTGTCCGTGCGGTGCGGCGTGTACGGCTTGCCCGATGTGTGCGGTACTTGTCGGTACGGATGGATGTAGTCGCTTCATGGAGGCAGTGATGGGTGTGGCAGCCGGTCCGATCCGCGTGGTGGTGGCCAAGCCGGGGCTCGACGGCCACGATCGCGGGGCCAAGGTGATCGCGCGGGCCCTGCGCGACGCCGGTATGGAGGTCATCTACACCGGCCTCCACCAGACTCCCGAGCAGATCGTCGACACGGCGATCCAGGAGGACGCCGACGCGATCGGGCTGTCCATCCTCTCCGGAGCGCACAACACGCTCTTCGCCGCGGTGATCGAACTGCTCAAGGAGCGGGACGCGGAGGACATCCTGGTCTTCGGCGGCGGGATCATCCCCGAGGCGGACATCCCCCTGCTGAAGGAGAAGGGTGTCGCGGAGATCTTCACCCCGGGCGCGACGACGGCGTCGATCGTGGACTGGGTCAGGACCAACGCCCGCCAGCCCGCGCAGGCGTAGGGCTCGGGCGGTCCGGCCCGGGCCGCCTTGCCCGGCCGGGGCCGGTGCGTCCGCGGTTCGGCGGGGCGCGACGGCTGTTTCTCGTGCTTCTCGCGGCCGCCGGGGTGGTCGGAGTGCTCCAACGTGTCGTCGGCGTGGGCAGGCAGGTCGTCGGCATGTGCAGGTACGTCGTCGGCATGCTCCTGAGCGGCCGGCTGCCGGGCGGCGCCCGGTGCCGGAGGTCGCGGGGAGATCGTCGGGCAGCGGGTTGCGGCGCGCCTTGCCTGCGTCGCGGGCGGGGGTCAGGCTCCTCCCAGTTTCTGTGTCATCGCCGCGGGCGGGGGTCACGTTGCTCCCAGCTCCTCGGCCGCCGCTGCGGGCGGGGTTCCGGCCCCTCCCAGTTCCTCCGTCATCGCCGCGCGCAACCGCAGGGTCGTGACCAGGCGCTGGAAGGCCTCCGCCCAGTAGCCGCCGGCTCCCGGGGATCCGTTCTCCGGTTCGTCGGGCACGGCCAGCAGGGCGTCGAGCCGGGAGGCCTCGGACGGATCGAGGCAGCGCTCGGCCAGGCCCATGACTCCGCTGAAACTCCATGGATAACTCCCCGCGTCCCGAGCGATGTTGAGCGCGTCCGCCACCGCCCGGCCGAGCGGCGCCGCCCAGGGCACCGCGCACACCCCGAGCAGCTGGAAGGCCTCGGACAACCCGTGCGCGGCGATGAAGCCGGCCACCCACTCGGCCCGTTCGGCGGCGCCCAGCGTGCCGAGCAGCTTGGCGCGTTCGGCCAGGGACGCCGCACCCGGACCACCCGCGTCCGGCGCCGACGGCTCGCCGAGCAGCGCCCGTGACCACTCGGCGTCCCGCTGCCGCACCGCCGCCCGGCACCACGCCGCGTGCAGTTCGCCCTGCCAGTCGTCCGCCACCGGCAGTGCCACGATCTCCCGGGGCGTGCGCCCGCCGAGCCGCCGCGGCCAGGTCGCGAGCGGTGCCGCCTCCACCAACTGACCGAGCCACCAGGACCGTTCGCCGCGCCCCGCGGGGGCCTTCGCCACGACGCCGTCGCGTTCCATGCCCGGATCGCACTCGTGCGGGGCTTCGACGGCGATCGTCGGGGCGCTCTTCGTGGCTCCGCCGGGTTCCGCGTCCGCTGCGCCGGTCCCTCCGGGCTGCGTGCTCCGCATGTGGTCGATGGCCACACACGCCCCCGCCCTGACCGCCATCCGCGCGGCCAGCGCCGAACCCGGCAGGGTCGACAGCAGTTCCGCCGCCGTCGCCCGGACGTTGCGGCTGCGGTCGGCCAGGGCCTGCTCCAGGAACGGCTCGTCGTCCGGACCGAGGCCGGCGCGCAGGGAGTCGAGGAACATCAGCCGGTCCTCGGCCCGTTCCGTCGCCCAGGTCGTAGCGAGCAGGTCGCGTGCGGCGGAGGGTTCGCGGGAGCGCAGGGCCGACAGCAGGGCGACACGTTCGGCGAACAGGCCCTCCTGCCAGAGCTGCTGGACCCTCTCGTCGTCCTCGGGGTGTGGCAGAGCCGCTTCACCGCCCGGAGCCGATCGCAGGGCGAACCGCCAGTCCGGGTTCAGCCGGGCCAGCCACAGGGCACGCGGCCCCGCGAACTCCAGCGCCGCCGGCCGCAGATCGGTACGGCCCCGGGCCGCGTCGAGCAACGCCGGGAGCACCTGCGGAGGCGGTGCGAACCCACGGGCGTTCGCCACCGCGAGCCACTGCGGCAGCAGCTCCGTCAGATCGGGCGCGGCACCCCGCCGACCACCGCCGGAGGGGCCGGGGCGATCGGCGAGCAACATCGCGAGTCTGCGGGCGGCCGCCGGGGGCAGGGCCGGACGCGGGTCCTCCGGTGCAGGCTGCGGACGCTCGGCCGCCCGCGCCGGGCGCCGACCGGCCCGGCGCCGTACGGTCTCCGCGGCCGCCGCGTCCAGCAGGGCCGCGGGCGCGTCCGGGCCCGGCGCGGTGCCCGGTGGCGTGCGGCGGTCGGTGCCCAGCAGCGCGGTGGTGACGAGCCCCTCCCAGACGTCTGCGCCGGGCGCGTCCACAGGAGCGGAGGTCCTGGTCATGAGGTTCCTTTCCGCGGGGCGCCCGGTGGTTGAAGGCTCGCCTTCACCGGTTGTCCCGTGATGCCTGAAAGATGCGTGGATCTGCGGGATGGGTGGGACTGGTCACCGTGGTGGGGGTCGGGCCGCTTGAAGTCCCGTGAGCGAGACCTCCGTCGGCTCAGCACAGCGTGACCGCGTCACCCGGGCCCTCCGGCCAAGCCGTCAGCGGGGTGAAGCCCTGGTGGCCGTATTCGCCGAAGACTGTGACCGGGGCACCGCCCGACAGCGCGACGAGCCGCCACAGGCCCGGCCGGGAGCGCGCGACGGGAGTGAGCGGCAACGCCGCGTCCTCGTCGGCGTCCGCCATCTGCCAGGAATCGCCGTCCGGGGCCGGAACGACCCGGTCCAGCGTCACCGGGACGGACTCCAGCCACGGATCGTCGCGCAGGGCGTCGCCGTAACGGGCCGCCGCCTGGGACGTGGTCGTCCCCGGCGGACGTATCGCCGCCGGGGCGGACGGGGCGAACTGCTCGCCCAGGGCCACCCGCTGCTGCCCGGCTCCCGGATATGCGGACACCTCCGCCTCCACGGCCAGTCCCACCGGCAGCGCCAGTTCCGGGGCGCGCCCCGCGGCGCCATAGGAGAGGAGCAGGACAGTGCGGTGCGAGTCGGCGCCGTGCAGCCAGATCCGGCGGGTCGTCAGGCGCGGGTCCGTCGTGTCGTACTGGGCGAGAACCAGCCAGCGGTCGCGCAGCGGCGGGCTGTCCGCGGAGGTGGGGAGGCCCATGCGGGAACGGACCGTGGCGGCCAGGCCGTCCGGGAGCCGCTCGCGGTGCAGCCAGCCCTGACCGAGGAGATGCAGCAGAGCGCACTCCTCCAGCAGCCGCACCGGCCAGCCCGCACCCGTGGACGGGATCGCCCCCAACTCCCGCACCCGGCCCGCCAGACCCTGGGCCTGGGCGTCGACCATGCGGGCCGCCGTCTCCTCCCAGAGCCCGTACCCCGACTGCTCCGCGCTCGCGAGGCCGCCGCGCAGCAGATCGGCCAGACGCTGCTCCAGCTCCATCGCGCCCGCCGTGACCCGCTCGGCCCGGCGTTCCGCCCGGCGCCGCGCCGCCTCCGGATCAGCGGACCCGGACGGCGCGGAGCCGTCCCCGGCAGCCTTCTTCTCCTCCGCGCGCCTGCGCCGCCCCGCCGCCCACTCCTCGGCCCACCCCGGCGGCTGCCCCGGCGGTACGGCCGCGTCGTCGGCGGCCCAGAGCAGCAGCAGCCCGAGAGCGTGCTTGCAAGGGAACTTGCGGCTCGGGCAACTGCACTTGTACGCGGGGCCGGCGGCACCCGCGATGTCCACGACCGTCTGATACGGCTTGCTTCCGCTGCCCTTGCACAGCCCCCACACCGTCCCCTCGTCGGAACTCCCCGCCTCGGACCACGGCCCTGCCGCGCCCAGTTTGCTTCCCGCTTTGCGTGATGCGGCGTCAGGCGCCAGTGCCAGCACCTGGTCCGCGGTCCAGCGCACCCCCTGCTGAGTCATGCCATCGAAGGTAGATCCCACCACTGACAATCACGTCCGCAAGCGGCCCGGGCAGCGCATTTTCGCAGGTCGGGACGCATTGTCAGTGGTGTGGTGCAACGTTGGTGCCAGATCCGAACCGGCCGAGCTGGAGGGGGACTTTGCCATGACTGTGTCCGAGGAGCCGACGTCCGTCGAAGCGGGGGAGACGGAAGCCGCCCAGGCGTTGCGACCGCACGCCGAGGACGCCTTCGCGCAGGAACTCGCCGCCCTCGCCGCCCAGGACGACCGGCCGCGCCCGGCCCGCTGGAAGCTGTCGCCGTGGGCCGTCGCGACGTACCTGCTCGGCGGCACACTGCCGGACGGCACGGTGATCAGCCCCAAGTACGTCGGCCCGCGCCGCATCGTCGAGGTCGCCGTCACCACGCTCGCCACCGACCGCGCCCTGCTGTTGCTCGGCGTGCCCGGCACGGCGAAGACCTGGGTGTCCGAGCACCTGGCCGCGGCCGTCAGCGGCGACTCCACGCTGCTGGTGCAGGGCACCGCCGGCACCCCGGAGGAGGCCATCCGCTACGGCTGGAACTACGCGCAACTGCTCGCCCACGGCCCGAGCCGCGACGCCCTCGTACCCAGCCCGGTGATGCGGGCCATGGCGGAGGGCATGACGGCCCGCGTCGAGGAGCTGACGCGCATCCCGGCCGACGTGCAGGACACGCTCATCACGATCCTGTCGGAGAAGACGCTGCCGATACCGGAGCTCGGCCAGGAGGTGCAGGCGGTCCGCGGCTTCAACCTGATCGCCACGGCCAACGACCGCGACCGCGGGGTCAACGACCTGTCCAGCGCCCTGCGCCGCCGCTTCAACACGGTGGTGCTGCCGCTGCCGGAGAGCCCCGAGGCCGAGGTCGACATCGTCTCGCGGCGCGTCGACCAGATCGGCCGCTCCCTCGACCTGCCGGCCGCGCCCGACGGGCTGGTCGAGATCCGCCGGGTCGTCACGGTCTTCCGCGAGCTGCGCGACGGGGTCACGGCCGACGGCCGGACGAAGCTGAAATCGCCCAGCGGCACGCTGTCCACGGCCGAGGCGATCTCCGTCGTCACCAACGGGCTCGCCCTGGCGGCTCACTTCGGCGACGGCGTCCTGCGGCCGGGCGATGTCGCCGCGGGCATCCTCGGCGCGGTGGTCCGTGACCCGGCGGCGGACCGGGTCATCTGGCAGGAGTACCTGGAGACAGTGGTCCGCGAGCGGGAGGGCTGGAAGGACTTCTACCGGGCCTGCCGCGAGGTGAGCGTGTGAGCGACACGGGGTGGCGGGCCGGGGTGGTGGGGCGGCGGCTCCGGGCGGTTGGGCGGCGGACCCGAGCGGTGGGACGACGGCCCGGGCGGTGGGACAGCGGTCGGCGGCGGGTTCGGGTGGGGA
>NZ_JAIGQA010000073.1:0-33747 GCF_019733245.1 Streptomyces sp. WAC04114 | reverse complement strand
GTGCCGGACAGGGCCGGGGGCGGCACCGGGCGGAGCTGGCAGAGCCGGAGCGGTGCCGAAGCACGGCCCTCGACGCCTGCGGCCCGTCACAGCCGCTCCACCCGAAGTCGCTGTCCCATCCCGTAGTCACCGCCCTGCCCCGCGGACACCACCCCGCCCTCGGTGTCACCGTCGTGGCGTCAGCACCCCGTCCCCACCACCCTCCCGTACTGCTCCCGGACCTCCTGGTACCGCAGCAGTTCCGCCGCCACCGGATCCAGGACCCGGGCCCGGCCGCACCCGGCCGCCGCCTCCCGCAACCGGCGTTCCGCCTCCAGGCCGTAGCGCCGGGCCGGGCCTCGGGCCGCCACCCGGCAGCTCCACTCGATGATCGGTCCGCCGACGATGCCGATCACCATCAGCAGCACCGGCACCCCCAGATTCGGCGCCATGAACCCGATGATCTGACCCAGCAGCCACAGCCCGCCCAGGAACTGCAGGATCGTCATGCACGCCTGAGTGAGGACGGCCACCGGCCACCACCCCGGGCGCGGCGGCCGCCCCGCCGGCACGCCCGCGCGCCCGGTCAGCTCGTCCAGCGCCTCGGGCAGCCCCTGCGAGCCGCGGACGGCCGCCTCACGCACCGCCTGCGCCCACGGCGCCGGCAGCCCGGCGGACGCCCGGTCGGCCACCTTCCGCACCGCATGCTCGACCCGCTGACGGGCCGTCGCCTCCTCGTCGGCCTGCGTGCGTGAGGGGAGCCGGCCCGTAGCGGGCTCGCCGCGGTCCTGGTACCACCGCCACAGCCGCAGCCAGGGCGTACCGCACGCTCGGTTGGCGTTGCGCAGCCACGCGCGCTCGGCCGCTTCGCCCACCGCCGTGGCGCCCACCGCGTCCGCGAGCCGGTCGGAGAACTCCTCCCGGGCCTGTTCGCTGAGCCCGGTCCGCCGCTGGGTGGCGTAGACGGGCCACAGCCGCGCCGCGGCGATGTCCACGTCCGCCGAGATACGGCGGTTCGGCGCCCCGCGCTCCGAGACGAACTGGCCCAGGGCCTCGCGCAGCTCCCCGACACCGTCCCCGGTGAGCGCGGACAGCGCCAGCACGGTCGTGCCCGGTTCGCCGTACTCCCCGAGGGCGATGCCGTCCTCGTCGAGGAGCCGCCGCAGATCGTCGAGGACCTGCTCGGCGGCTTCCCCGGGCAGCCGGTCGATCTGGTTGAGGACGACGAACATGACCTCGGCGTGGGCCGCCATCGGCCGCAGATAGCGCTCGTGGAGGACGGCGTCGGCGTACTTCTCCGGGTCGACCACCCAGATGACCGCGTCGACGAGCCCGAGGATGCGGTCCACATGCCGGCGGTGTTGTACGGCCGCGGAGTCGTGGTCGGGCAGGTCGACCAGGACCAGTCCGCGCAGCGGCGACTCGCCGTCCCCGGTCGGGAACGGCCGGCGGCGCAGCCGGGGCGGGATCCCGAGCCGCTCGATGAGGCCGGCTCCCCCGTCGCTCCAACTGCACGCGATGGGCGCGGCGGTGGTGGGGCGGCGTACGCCCGTCTCCGAGATGGCCACCCCGGCGAGCGCGTTGAACAGCTGCGACTTGCCGCTGCCGGTGGCGCCCGCGATGGCGACGACGGTGTGCTGCCCGGAGAGCCTGCGCCGCGCGGCCGCCTCGTCGAGTACCCGGCCGGCCCCCGAGAGGGTCCGGCTGTCGAGCCGGGTGCGGGACAGCCCCACGAGTTCACGCAGGGCCTCCAGCCGCGAGCGCAGCGACTCCTCGTGCACCAGGGGGGTCACCGTCAGCGGGGCGGCGGAGCGGTTGTCCGTCATGGGGAACCTGTCTTCTTCGGCTGTCTCGGCGACCCGGCGCGCGATGAGTCCGTCGTCCCAGGCCTCGGTGGAGTCGGTACGCGTCGCCCGCTCGCCACCCGGGGCGCTGCGGTCGCCGCCGCCCTTGTGGGCGTCGTCGTCCGGCTGATCGGCGTGCTCGGTGGGGTCCTGGTCGGTGACGGTCACCGGTCACCTCTCCTTCTGCAGTACGGACAGCGCGGCGATGAGCTCGGCCTGGGGCTCGGGGTGGACGTCGAGCGCGTCGAGCGGGGCGAGCCTGCGCTCACGTTCGGCGCGCACGACCCGGTCCACGTGCTCGGTGAGCAGCCGCCCGGCCCGGTCCCGCAGTCGCAGTGCGCCATGGGCGCCGATCCGCTCGGCGAGGCCCTCCCCGGCCGTTCGGCCCCGGCGACCGCCCAGCAGGGAGGTGGCGACCAGGGCGGCGACCAGTTCGGGGTCGGGGGCGAGGTTGCGGTCGAGCTCGCGCACCTCCTCCTCGGCCTGCTCCTCGAGCTCGCGCCGCCATCGCCGTACGGCGAGCCCGATGCGGTGCTCGACGCTGTCCGCGCCTGAGTCACGTGCGGCGAGTTCCGGTGCGCTGGAGGCCGGCTCGCGCCGCCAGGCGTCGTCGACGCGCTCGTCGGCTGCGGTGACGGCGCACAGCAGCAGCGTGCTGAGGCTCTCCACCAGCGCGTCGAGGAGTTCGGCGGCGGTGCAGTCCAGAGGGAAGGCGCGCCAGCGCTTGAGCGCGTCCCCGGCGAGGACCGCCCCGCTCTTCAACCGGCCCCGCACGCGCGTGTGCTCGCTGTCGTAGGCCCCTTCGACGGCGGAGGTGAGCCGCAGCGCGGCGGCGTACTGAGCGGCGGCGGCCCCGGCCAGCTCGGGCATCCGGGACTTGAGGGAGTCGAGGACGCCGTACGCCGTACGGGCGAGGACGTGCTGCCGGGCTGCGGGGTCCTGGGCCTGGTGGACCAGCCAGGTGCGCAACTGGGCGACAGCGGAGGCCGGCAGGAGCCCGCCGCCCCAGGCCGACTCGGGCAGTTCGGGCACGGTGAAGCGCGGCACCTCGCCGAGCCCGGCCTTGGTGAGCAGGGCCCCGTACTGCCGCGACACCTCGTTCACCACCTGGTGAGGCACCCGGTCGAGCACGGTCACGAGGGTGACGTCGTATTCCTTGGCGGTGCGCAGCATGTGCCAGGGGACGGCGTCGGCGTAGCGGGCGGCCGTGGTGACCATGACCCAGATGTCTGCGGCGCAGATGAGTTCGGCGGCCAGGACCCGGTTGTCGGAGACCAGGGAGTCGATGTCGGGCGCGTCGAGGAGGGCGAGGCCGGGCGGGAGCGTCTCAGCGGTCTCGACGCGCAGTACGCGCGCGGGGTTCTCACCGGGGAGCAGCAGGTCGTCGGTGGAGTCCTGTTGGGGCACCCACACACGCGTGAGGTCGGGCAGCACCCTCATCCCGCTGAACCAGTGGTGGTCCTCCGGATGGCAGACCAGCACGGGGGTGCGTGTCGTCGGCCGCAGCACGCCCGCCTCGCTGACCCGCCGCCCCACGAGGGAGTTCACGAGCGTCGATTTCCCGGCTCCGGTCGACCCGCCCACGACGGCCAGAAGCGGCGCTTCGGGCTCCCGCAGCCGGGGCACCAAGTAGTCGTCGAGCTGCGCGAGGAGTTCGTCGCGGCTGGCACGCGCGCGTGCGGCCCCCGCCAGGGGCAGCGGGAAGCGTGCGGCGGCGACACGGTCGCGCAGGGCGGAGAGTGCGTCGAGCAGCTGAGGCCGTACGTCCAAGGTCACCACATGTGAAGAATGCCCAATTTTAGGGGAATTCTGAAGCATATGAGCATGTCTGCGCGCCGACGGAACACAAGGGACGGAAGGGGCGACTGGGACATGGGCCGACTCCAGGCATAACGAGTGCACAACACCCGATGCCTCTGACGCCAAAAGCGATGCACGATTCGTACCCGCCTGCGATTATCAGGACCGCTTCACTGAACCTCCACATCGAGCCACGGAGGCGAAGCAGCAGGGACAAGGACGCGGGAGCCCTATCCTTGTCCCCGGCGACGTCACGGATCGGCCCACACCAGGGCACCAGGACAGAGGCCACCACACCCGGCCCCCGTAGCTCAGTGGATAGAGCAGGCGCCTTCTAAGCGCTTGGCCGCAGGTTCGAGTCCTGCCGGGGGCGCAAGTCTCCGCCCTCCCTTTGGGGAGGGCTTTTTGCTGGTCAGGGCACAGAGCCTTCCGTTACCAGCACCCCGGCGCGATCATGGCCCCCTGGAACCGGATCATGGACCGATCCGTGGGTCGCTCCGGGAATCGACCAACGGGCCGTGAAAGGGGCACGACGTGCGGCTGCGCTGCGCTGTACTGGACGACTTTCAGAAGGTGGCGGCCGAGGCCGCCGACTGGTCGCTCGTCGCGAACGACGTGGAGGTCGTCGCCTTCGACCGGCACATCGAGGGCGAGGACGACCTGGCCGCCGCACTGGCCACGTTCGACATCGTGGTGACCCTGCGCGAACGCGTGCCGTTCCCCGGGTCGCTGATCACCCGGCTGCCCCGGCTGAAACTGATCGTCGCCTCCGGCATGCGGAATTCCGTCATCGACTACGCGGCCGCCGAGGCACGCGGCGTCACGGTGTGCGGCACGGCCAGTTCCTCCACGCCGCCCGTCGAACTGACCTGGGCGCTGTTGCTCGGCCTCGCTCGCGGCATCGTCGAGGAGAGCAGTTCCCTGCGCTCCGGTGGCCCCTGGCAGAGCACCGTCGGTGCCGATCTGCACGGCAGGCGGCTCGGGTTGCTCGGCCTGGGGAAGATCGGCAGCCGGGTCGCCCAGGTCGGGCTCGCCTTCGGCATGCACGTGAGCGCCTGGAGTCAGAACCTCACCCGCGGGCGGGCGGCCGAGATCGGCGTCGAGCTCGCCCCCTCCAAGGATGACCTCGTCGCGAGCAGCGACTTCGTCTCGGTCCACCTCGCGCTGAGCGACCGTACCCGCGGCCTGCTCGGCCCCGCCGAACTCGCTCTCCTGAAGCCGACCGCGTACTTGATCAACACCTCACGTGCGGCCATCGTCGACCAGGAGGCCCTCCTCGCCGCCCTGCACGACGGCAGGATCGCCGGCGCCGGCGTCGACGTCTTCGACATCGAGCCCCTGCCCGCCGACCACCCGATGCGCACGGCTCCTCGCCTCCTCGCCACACCGCACCTCGGCTACGTCTCCCGGGCCAACTACGCGACGTACTACGGCCAGGCGGTCGAGAACATCCAGGCGTTTCTGGCCGGTTCGCCGATCCGGCTCCTGGCCCGCTGAGGTGTGCCGCCTGGTGACCGCCTGGTGACCGCCTGGCCTGCGGTCACGGCGCCTCCGTCGGCGGCCGGCTGCACCCCGCAAGGCCCGGCGGTGCGCTGACAGGTCTCGCCGTGCCGTTGGCGCGCCGCTCGTACGCAGCCGAGCCCATGCAAATACCCGCACCCGTACCCGTACCCGGCTCGTCCGGACTACGCGTACCGGTAGATGTGGCTCTGGTCCTCCAACTGGGCCGGTGTGACGTCCCACGGTGGCATCTTCTGGTGCCGCGCGATGACTCGGCCCCGCTGAGCGTCCCCCCGGGCCAGCTGCTTCGCGGGGAGATAGCGGGCGCCCCGGTGCCGCCGCTGCCAGCGCAGCCAGAGAAGGTCCACGAAGGCGTGGTGCATCCAGAACACGGGGTCGTTGACGGACGCGCCACCCATCATGTGGCCGCCGACCCAGCGGTGGACCCGGTTGTGGGTGCGCCACGAAGCGGGGCCCTGCCCGGGCCCCCACCCTTCGACCTTGTTGCGGAACCCCTTGGTCGACCCGGAGTGCCACGGTGCCGCGTCGTAGACGGGGTCGTTGAGGGCCCCCTCCAGATCCTTGGCCGCCGGCAGCGCGATCGGATCCCGCGGACGGCCCAGCTCACGCGTGAGAAACCTCGTGTCGGTGACCCCCACTCTGATCGTCCACTTGCCGTTGCGGTGGGCGAAGGGGCCGGACATCACCTGCCGGTCGGATCGCCGCCCGGTGCCGCCGAGCAGGTCATCGGTCCACGGTACGGCCGTGCGCGTACGGTTGCGCGTCCAGTCCCAGTACGGCAGGGTCACCGACTCGTCCACGCGGCGCAGCGCGCTCTCCAGGTCCAGCAGGAACTTGCGGTGCCAGGGCAGGAAGGAAGGCGCCATGTGGGCGGCGCGCAGGCCGCTCTCGCCGTCGGGGGTGTAGTACTCGATGTGCATACGCACGAACTCGTCATACTCACCGCGCCGTTTGAGCTCCAGCAGCGCGTTGACGAGCCGGCGCCGTTCGGACCGGGTGAGTGTGCTGACGTCCTTACGCGTGTACACCACGGTGATGCTCCCCCTCGGCGTGCCCGTTTCCGTTTGCCGTACGGCTGTCCTCCATGTGACTGTCCCGCTCACCCGGCATGACCAGCTGTGCGTCGGGGCCGAGTTCGTCGACGGCAGCGCGCGCGGCGGCGAGCGGAGTCGCATACGACTGATAGTGGTCGACCATGCTCATCCAGCTGCCGTCGGCCCGGCGCATCAGGTGCAACGGCCGCCCGTCCACGGTTACGTGCCACGCGCTCTGCCCGTCCTCCCCGGGCCGCCCGACGTCGTACCTGACGCCTGCGATGCGGCGCCCGCGGTACGTCTCGTCGAAACGCTCCCCGTCGCCGTCCGGTCCGGGCCCGTTCCCCACCGCTCCCGAGGCCGTCGGGGACGTCCCCGATGCCACCAGTACCGGTGCGAGAGCCACCGAGAACGCCGATGCGAACAGCCCCCACAGCACCCGGCGTCGCACCGTGGTCCTGGCGGCGTGTGCGGGTGACTGCGCGGTGTGCGCGGAGCCGGCGGCCACTGGGGTGACCGTCGCGGGCGCCGGGGGGCGCGCTGGTTGTGGCTGAAGTGGTTTGCCGGTTCGCAATGCCTGCCTCTTCCTCGCCCTGAACAGGGCGGTCCACATGACACACGCTCGACGGGCCCCTCGCATGCGCGCCGCGATCGGCCCGGGATTCCCGCTCACCTTGCGCCCACGGTCCGGGATGCTTGCTGGCCGCGGTCACGTCTCCGGTGAGTACGGCGCCCGACACGGGCGGCGCTGCCGCCACCGGAGCCTCCCTGACGGGGCCGGGATTGCCTCACCACTTTCAACGAGCCCTTGAGCGAGCGGAAACCGGGCACACAGGAAATTTCGAGGCCCCACTCGGAAGGTCACCCGAATGAAGGGCACGGATGGTCCGCCCTTCTCGGCCTGTGCTCGGCGTCATGCGGTCCAGGAGCCGAGCCACGCCACCACCCTCCCCTAATGCCTGTCGTTGGA
Source organism: Streptomyces sp. WAC04114 (assembly GCF_019733245.1). Taxonomy (NCBI): domain Bacteria; kingdom Bacillati; phylum Actinomycetota; class Actinomycetes; order Kitasatosporales; family Streptomycetaceae; genus Streptomyces; species Streptomyces sp. WAC04114. The sequence goes on along the minus strand of NZ_JAIGQA010000073.1, from coordinate 26,599 downwards.
TCACGTCGCAGACGCGGGATCGACCAGTGCCGTCGGTTTCCTGCGGCCCGACCCGGACGACCGGCTCCGGTTGGCCGATGGATCGATCCGGAACCGACTCGGGTGCCGGACGCCATGCGTCCGGCACCCGGCAGGGAGTAATCGCTACCGGCGGGACAGGACCCGTCCCCGCCGGTACAGGATGACGCCACCCGCCAGCAGCAGCGCAGCTGCGCCCGAGGCCGCGATCACCTCCCCACCCCCGGTGTCGGGGAGGGAGGGTCGATCCGTCGGAGGCTTGGTGTGCGGGGGAGTCGGGGGCCACGAGGTGGGCGGCTGCGTCGCCGGTGGAGTGGTGGGCGGCGGCGTGGACGGCGTGTCACCGTACCCGCCGTCGTCGCCGTAGCCGGGTTCCTCGTCGCCGTAGCCGGGCTTCTCGTGGCCGTAGCCGGGCTTCTCCTCGCCGTAGCCAGGCTTCTCCTCGCCGTAACCGGGCTTCTCGTGGCCGTAGCCAGGCTTCTCCTCGCCGTAGCCGGGCTTCTCGTGGCCGTAGCCAGGCTTCTCCTCGCCGTAACCGGGCTTCTCCTCGCCGTAACCGGGCTTCTCCTCGCCGTAGCCGGGCTTCTCGTGGCCGTAGCCGGGCTTCTCCTCGCCGTAGCCAGGCTTCTCCTCGCCGTAACCGGGCTTCTCCTCGCCGTAGCCGCTGTCCTGGGACGCCGACGGCTTCACTTCCGCCGGCAGCGTGCTGGGCTGCGTGGACGGCGTCACACCGGAGCCGTCCGGCTCCTCCGACTCCTCACTGCCGTAAGACCCCTCGCCCTCACCGCCGTCCTCGTCCCCGCTCGCGGTGACGACGCTCTCGTCGTCGCGGCTCTCGTCGCCGCTCTCGTCGTCGCCGTAGTCGCTGTCCTGAGACGACGCCGACGCCGACGCCGACGGCTTCGCCTCCGCCGGCAGCGTGCTGGGCTGCGTGGACGGCGTCACAGCGGCGCCGTCTGCCTCCTCCGACTCGTCACTGCCGTAAGAGCCCTCGCCCTCACCGCCGTTCTCGTCCCCGCTCGCGGCGGCGACGCGGCTGCTGCCGTCCGTGTCATCGCTGCCTTCGCCAACGGGTACGGCGGCCGACTGCTTGTCCTTCAGTGTGGCCAGAGCGCGCTCGACCGCCGCGTCGGCGTGGCTCTTGTGCTCGTCCAGGCGGTCGATGCGAGCAGTGTCAGGGGTGTCGTTCGACCCCTGCGCACTGGTGCTGCTGGTGCAGCCGTTCCCGGAGGAGGGCCCGTTTACGGCTGTCTCACCAGAGGAGCTGCCGCAGGCGTTTGTGAGAGCCTCGCCATGCGAGTCCGCCAACGCCGGAATGCCGTACAGGGGCAGAATGCTCGTCGCGGCCGCAGCCACAACCAGCCCCTTGCTCAGTTTCTTTCGCATCGTCGTCTTCCTGCTCAAGGAAAGAGGAAAGGGGAACAGCCGACCCTGGCCAGAAGAGGAAAGCGTCAGGGTAGGCCCGTGCCGCAGCCCGTTCAGCCGACGCGTCAATGAATCTCACTGCTGACGGACCGGCAGGTGCTGCGGGGAATCCGGTACAGGTGCACCGAGAGATCGACTAGGGAGCGACTGATCGAGGTCCAGCCCGCGGAGCTGTACGCCACGGCGCGCTGAATTCGTCAGCGTTTCCCACTCTTCTTGCGGCGGGGGCTCGGGGCGGCTTCCCTCCTCCCGTAATTTCTCCTCCGCCTGATTTTCTGGCTGGTCCAGTGATGGGATGCGGTGAAGTGCCAGTACCGGCAACCCGAGCACCGGTAGATGCGGTCAGGGGTTTTCTCCAACAATGACTGCTTGACCAGCCAGAGCCTCGCCTCGGATTTGGTACGGAACGACGCTTTCCTTGTATCCGGGCATCGCGGCAAGATGATCATACCACTCACACCGCCTCAAATATGCATTTCGCAACCCCCTTCAACTGAAGGGCCGAACCGATGGTGCATCCGCAGGAAATCTGCATCAAGCGGGTGACACTCTTATGGGTCAGCCGTCTGCAGACTTCGTCCGTACGGCCCCTATTGGGAAGCTGATGCGAGTGTGCGCTAATCAGATGACACAAGGGCGCCTGGCCCGCGGCTCATGGATGCCCCAGCCGTGAAAAACCGGCCATCGGGAAGGATGGTCGCCTCAGGCGCTTCACATGATTGACGCCATGGAACAAAAGCGCCCCTCCCTCCGTCAATGAGGATGCTCACCTCATCCGCCCGTCAGGGAGAGACGCTTTCAGGTCGGACCTCCATCCCGGGGAATCGAGATGAGGCCCCTGACCGCCGAACAGTATTCGAACGATCAAAACCCGGCCCCAGTGAAATCCGGCCGGTCAGACAGCCGCGTCCAGGAGGTCGCCGATCACGACCGTGGCCGTGGCCGTGGCGGTGTTGTTGTTGGTGTTGGTGTTGGTGTTGGTGTTGTTGTTCTCGTTAACGATGACAATGGAGTCGTCGCTGCCGTTGTCGTCGTTGTCGCAGGCGGCGCTGGCAGCGGAGGCGGAACCCGCGAGGAGCGCCACCGCAGCGAGGGTCGACGCAGCTCCGCGCTTCATGGTCATACGCATTGTTGTCTCCGTTCCTTTTCTTCCCCGTTGGAAGAACGAAACAGATACTGCCGCGACACTGGAGACCGCACAACTTGAACGGCCCCTGAGGCCGGAACTTCACTCCTTTGGCCCTGTGCGGGAGGATATAGATGGTCGAGCGCTCAGGCCGGCCAACGGAAACTGCTGCTGCAACCATGAATTCCCACGAACAAACCAAGAGGACCGACCGCCACAGGCGACCGGTCTCTGAAGACGCATCGAATTATCGGAACCACTCGTAACGACGGCAAACGAAATGCGCGGCTCGAGGCCGCGCATTCGCCTTAACTCGTCACCGTTCGAGCGGAGCCCCTCTTCCTCGGCGGATGAGGATGTGACCCCATCCGCCAGTCAGGGAGAAACGCTGCAGGTCGAGCCATGATCCCCGAGAGAATCGAATGACCTTCGAACTGAACTCGAACGATCACCAGCCGACTGCACTGGGCTCAGCCCAACGTCACAGAACCGCCAGCAGGAAGCCCAGGAGGCTCGGGTCCGAGGCGCTCTGCGCCGCCGGGGCGGCAGCGGGGGCGGGGGCGGGGGCGGCATCGTCGGCCTCGTCAACGAGGGCGACCTCGACGGCGGCCGTGGCCGTCGCGGCGTTGTCGTTGTCGTTGCTGTTGGTGTTGGTGTTCTCGTTCTCGTTGACGATGACGATGCCCGGCTCGTCGTCGTGTTCGCCGGCGCTGGCAACCGAGGCGGAACCGGCGAGAATGGCAACCGCCGCGAGGGCCGACGCAGCCCCGCGCTTAACATTCGTGCGCATTTATATCTCCGTTCTGTGTCTTCCAGGCTGGAAGGACGAAACCAGTATTGCCTCAACTCCGGGGCGCGCTCCACTTGGAATGCCCGTAGCTCCGGAACTTCATCCACATGGCCCTCTGAGACAGATGATATGAGTGCGGAATTCCCAGGTCACGACAGGTCGATCAACCAATCGGAGTAATGACACACCGGACGCGCCGGTTATCCAACAGATTTGGGGCACACCCTCATCTTTCGACCGAGTGCACGGCCGATACATCTCCCGCATTGGTCCTATTTTCACTCCGGAGGCAACGCCGCTGGGGCGATGGGCGGTTGGCCAGCACGTGGAAGGCGGTCTGGGCAGTCTCCGTCAGACCTGCCTTGTGCGGCGGTCCAGCAGGGACAGGCCGCCGTCAGGCAGGTCCGCCGCATGCCCGCTGACCGGCACAGAATTCGGGAGCTCGGCCGCCGGACGTATCCGGGGCCGCGGCCCGACACGGCGGATTCGGCCCGCAGCACGTCCAGGCGGCCACGCAGTCCTGGCCGGGGAGCAACCGAACGGCAGCCGGCAGGAATCCTCCTCGGCGCAGCAGGACTTGGGTGTGCGCCACGGTGACAGCGCTCCCGATACGCCTGACACATAACGGACTTGAGGACCCGCCGGACCGGATCTCGTGCCGGTGAAGGCTGAGTTGCGCTCAGGGGGTGTGGGGGGCGTGCTGGAGGTCACCGGTGATGCGCTCCCGCGGATGAAGCAGGGGCTGACAGCGCCGACGGGCGCCGGGTTCCGTCCTCGGTGGTGACGACCGAACACGCACATCGACCTCTTCGAGCCGGCGGGCCGGACGCCGCGGCCGCTGCAGGACGGAGGCGTGGACGGCTCCGGACGTTTCGTCTGGATCACCGGGCGGACCGGAGGGAGAGGCCTGAGATGTGGAGTCCGGCCAGGTAGAAGGTCGCAGCCTTCTCATGGCGGGTGGCATTGCCTCACCGCTGTTTCAGGCGGTTGACGCACCGCTCGACGGTGGTGCGCTGCTCGTGAACCTCACGGTCGCATTCCGGTGGCCTGGCGGCGCCGGCGCCGCTGCGGGCGCAGGGCCCCGGTGAGGCCGGTCGCCCGGCCCGGGTGCGGGACCGTCCGTGGCGCCGGAGAACACACGGACGGCCATCGGGTCGGTCACAGTGGGCTCATCGTCGGCGTGTCCGGCGGCGAGGGGGAAGAGCAAGGGGCGGCGACTGCCGTCGGCTGCGCAATGGATGTTCGTGGTCGGTTCACCGGGGGACCGGCTGATGGCGCAGTCGTCCGGCTCGTCGGCCGGGGTCCGTTCTGCGGGCCCCGGCCGCGCGTCGGTGAGCGTGCACGATCGTGGAGACGAACCGAGGATGCCCGGTTCAGGACCTCGTCGGCGTCGGCCTGGGCCTTCACCACGGCGAGGATCCGTTCGCATCGATCACCTCATGGTGGCCCCGCCATCGGCCACCTGGCATCGGCAGTCCTGGGCGGTGACGGAGTCCCGTCGGACGGCTGCCGGAGAGGGGCTACGTCAGCCGCAGATCTGGAAGCTCTCACCATCGGTCTTCAGCGTTGCGCAAACAGGAGCCTTGGGCGCGGTGACCGTGATGCTCTCCTCAACACCCGCCTTGACGGTCTTGCTTACGTTCGCGAGTTCCGTGTCGCCGGAGGTGATGCGGACACTGACGGTCCGCGTCTGGTCGCAGGTGACGCTGACCGTGAACTGCTTGGTCAGGTTGTTGGTGACCGCGTGGCTGCCGATGCTGCAGGGGAAGGGCTGCTGAGGAGCGGCCTGCGCGGGCGCGGCAGCGATGAGCGGTGCCGAAACCAGCAGCGCGGTGGCCGCAGAACGGAGCATGCGATGAGCCATTGGTTCTCCAGGGTGTTCAACTCGGCCGACCGCCGGGCGGCCAGCCGCTCGATCTCGGCGCGAAATGTTCCTTAAGCGCCTTTGGCGGGAAGATGTGACCATGGTCGGCGTGTGCTCTGCAACACGGCGAACTATGGAGATCCGCCACTCGGGTGACGGGGCGTTCGGGATCGCCGCGCCCGCATGTTCTTGGGTGTCGGCTTCCGCCATGACGTCGGTGCCGACGGGGGCCACGGCGTTGGCCGGCGCGCCTCGTGTGGGTCAAGTCGGCTGGTGGGCCCGAGAGTTGGACAAAGCGCTCGATCGGGTGGCGGGTCGGTTCTCGCGTGCGGTCGGAGTCCTCAGCGCTCACGGCGCGACCGCACGCTCCCGTCGGCCGCTTCGGCCGTGCCCCCCGAGGGGGCTTGGGAGCCTCCGAAGGTCCGGGTCGGCAACGGCACTTCGCCCTGGCCATGGTGGGCCATCGTCCCCGGGAGTGGTCGGAGTCCCGACCACCGGACGGAGGGCCCGCAGAAGCGACACCACCAGCACGTCCGCCAGACGGGATCCGATGATTCCGGCACTGGCTAGGACACCACGTCCTTACGGGCGAAACCGCGGAAGGCCAGGGCGAACAGCACGAGCGCGTACGTCACGGAGAGAGCCGTTCCCTGGATCATGTCCGTCCATTGGAGCTGAGGCTGGACCGCGTCGAGCCAGGCATATTGCCAGTGCGCGGGCAGGAGGTCCCGCCAGTCGCCGAGGGCTGTCACCTCGTCGAGAACGTTTCCGATGATGGTCAGGAACACCGCGCCGCCGACGGCACCGAGAGGCGCGTCGGTTCTGGTCGACAGCCAGAACGCCAGCCCGGCGGTGACGAGTTGGGAGACGAGGACGTACGCCACGATGATCACCATGCGCTGCGCGGCGGTGCCGGAGGACAGTGTGCCCCCGGTGGGGAGCTGCAGCGGGCCCCAGCCGTAAGCGGCCGTGCCGACGGCAAGGGCGACGACCGGCAACAGCACGAGGGCGGCAAGGCTGAGGCCGAGTGCGACGACGAGTTTGGACCACAGCAGGCGTGCTCGGGGCACCGGCGCCGCGAGGAGGTAGCGCAGGGAGGACCAGCTGGCCTCCGCGGCGACCGTGTCCCCGAAGAACAGCGCCACGGGGATGACGAGCAGGAAACCGGCGGAGGCGAAGAGGTTCACGGCGGCGAAGTTGGCGCCGGACGCCGTGGCCGAATCCATGAGGTTCACCCGGCCGTTGTCCTGGCCCGGCTCGCCACCGATCTGGAAGGCGATGAGCAGGACGAACGGCAGGGCGACCATGATCGCCCCCATGACGAGCGTGCGCCGCCGCTTCAACTGCCTGACCAGTTCCACCCGCAGGGGCAGCGTGCGGCCCGCGCGGTAGCCGGGCGCGACCTCCGGGGGATCGGCCACCATGCTGCTCATGCTTCAGCTCCGATCAGAGTGAGGAAGGCGTCCTCAAGGCGCCGGTGGGGGCCTACGGAGTCCACGGCGACCTGCAGCTGTACCAGCCCGGCGACCAGGCGTGCAGGGGTTCCGCCGGAGTCGAGGCGGACCAGGAGTCCTTCGTCGGTGCGCACTGCCGAGGCGACGCCCGGCAATGCCCCCACCTTCTCGACGAGGGGCTCGTCCAAGGGGGTGGTCGTACCCACCAGCAGAGTGTCCCCAGAGCCGATGATCTCCGTCACCGGGCCCGCCTGGACGAGCCGCCCGTGGTCCATCACCACCAGGTGGGTGCAGGTCTGTTCGACCTCGGCCAGCAGATGGCTGGAGACGATGACCGTGCGGCCGGCCGCCGCGTACCGGATCATGACCTCGCGCATCTCGCGGATCTGAGGGGGGTCCAGGCCGTTGGTCGGCTCGTCGAGAATGAGCAGGTCCGGCAGGCCGAGCATGGCCTGGGCGAGGGCGAGGCGCTGGCGCATGCCCTGCGAGTAGGTGCGGACCGGGCGGGCGAGGGCGTCGCCGAGGCCCGCGATCTGCAGCGCTCCGTCCAGGTGCGCGTCCTCGGGCGGGCGGCCGGTGGCGCGCCAGTACAGTTCGAGGTTCTCGCGGCCGGAGAGATGCGGCAGGAAGCCCGCGCCCTCGACGAAGGCGCCGACGCGCGACAGCACGGGGGTGCCCGGCCGGATCGCGTGGCCGAAAACGCGGATCTCGCCGCCGTCCGGCTTGATCAGGCCCATCAGCATGCGCAGGGTCGTCGTCTTGCCCGCACCGTTGGGGCCGAGGAGCCCCAGTATCTGGCCCTTCTCCACGCGGAAGGACAGGTCCTTGACCGCATAGCGATCCGTCGACTTGGCGTACCGCTTGGACAGATCCGTGATGGTGAGCGGCACTTCGGCCAGCGCGGGGTCGGGGGTGGGCGCTACCGTGCGGCGCCGTCCACTCAGCAGCAGCGCCAGTGCGACGACCGCGCCGGCCGGCGGCATCCACCACACCCAGGCGGGCAGCGGGCCCGCACCGCCGGTCCGGCCGAGGGGCATCGGCACCTTGAGCTCGCTGTTGAGGGAGACGGTGTACGTCGCCGGAGCCGCCGGGGAGGCGTAGGCGAGGTCGGTCGAGGCGAGGACGAGGCGGAGCCGGTGGCCTTCGGCCACTTCGTGGTCGACGGCCGGGAGTGTGACGCTCACGTTCTTGCCGGCCTTCGCGCCCTCCACCCTGAGGGGCGTGACGAGTTGCGAGGGCAGCACCGGCCGGGTGCCGTCCCGGCCGACGTCGTACAGCTTCGCGAAGAGCACGGCGTCGTCGCCGGTCGACGTCACGCGGACCGTCACCGTCGGCGAGCCGGTGATCTGCGTGTCCTTGCGGAAGGGCGCCGACTCGAACGCGGCGAACTGGCCCGGGAAGTCGAGGGCCACCCCGATGCCGAGTGAGGACAGCTGGGAGAGGCCGCCCGCGCCGCCGAGGCCGGGCAGGGCGGAGACGCCGGGCGGGCTGGCACCGGCCGGGTTGTCGATGCGCTGCTCGCGCCCGGTCAGGGTGACGGAGTGCTGGTCGCTGTCGAGGCCGGGGTAGGTGTCCTCGGCCACGCCGGTCAGCCTCGGACTGCCGTCGCCGGTGCCGGTGCCGACGGTGCGCGAGACCCGGAAGGCGGGGCCGGTGTCGGCGCCCTTATCGTCCTTGAGGTAGCGGTCGAACCACGTCTGTACCCGGGCCTGGACACGGCTGGTCTCCATGTCGCCGCCGTCGTGACCGCCGGCGATCCAGTCGACGTCGACGGGGGCACCGCCCGCGCGGATCGCCTTCGCCGCCGCATCGGCCTGGTTCAGCGGGAAGAGGGAGTCGGTCTGGCCCTGCATCAGGAGGGTGGGCGCCTTGATGCGGTCACCGACGGCGCTCGGTGAGCGTTTCTCCAGCAGTTCGCGCGCCTCGGAGTCCGGTTTCCCTGATGCGGCGACGCGTTCGTACATCCGGCACAGCACGGGTTCGAGCCTTCGGCATCCGCCACCGGTGTTGACGAAGATGCCGGCCCACAACTTCTTGAACACGCCGTTCGGGAACAGCGCGTCCGCGAGGTTCCAATACGTGATCGACGGGGCGATGGCGTCCACCCGGCCGTCGTGGCCCGCCGCCAGCAGCGCGATCGCGCCGCCGTAGGAGGCGCCCGCCATGCCCACGCGCGGGTCGCCGGGCTTGTCGAGCTCGACCTGGGGCTGCTCGGCCAGCCAGTCGATGAGCTTCGAGACGTCGGCCACCTCGCCCTGCGGGTCGTTCAGCCCGATCTTCCCCTTGGACCTTCCGAAGCCGCGCGCCGACCAGGTCATCACCGCGTACCCGTCGCGGGCGAGGCCCTCCGCCTGCTGCCGGACGTCGTCCTTGCTGCCGCCGAAGCCGTGCCCGAGCAGGACGGCGGGGCGGCGGCCGCCCGAGGCCGCGGTGAAGTACGAGGTGTCGACGCGTACCCCGTCGCCCATGGTCATGAGCTGGTCGGCGCGGTGCACCGGGGGCGGGTCGTCGGAGGCGACGGCCGACGTCACCGTCCATGTACCCGCGCCGGCGAGCAGGACGACGGCGGACGCGGCAGCGATGAACCGTCGCCGTCGCCGTGACCACAGGCCCCGCAGTCCGGGCAGTCGAAGATTCATGCGTCAACGGTAAGGGCTCAACCTGTCGGCAAGTTGTCGACCGGAGAGCGAACCCCCACCCCTCCTCCAGGAGTACGGCTTCTGCGTGCGTACTGCAGGCGTGGTAGGACGCCCGGTCTTGAGCGACTGTCAGGGGTGAGCGGACCCCGCGTTCCTGCCACCGCGACCGGCCCGGGGAACCGACCGCCACGCTCACTTCCTTCCAGGCCGGGTCATCGCCCGATGCCACGAGCGCAACCCACAGGACCAGGAGGAACTGGTGGTGCTCTGTAAGCCCTTAGTGGTCATTAAGGATCAAAAGGACTAATAGCGCATTGTGCTGACCAACGGCCAGGTCATCCTCGGATTAGCGTCAGCCAACACGTCAGGAAGGCCTTTCAGGATGCGCGAAATCTTCACCGCCCGGCGGCGGATCGTCGCAGCGGTCGCCGCCGTGGCCGCGGCGGCCGCCATCGGGAGCGGTACCGCTCTGCCCGCCCAAGCCACCCCGTCCGCAGGAAGGATTCTGCAAGAGAACTCCGCCAACGCGGTCGAGAACAGCTACATCGTCGTACTGAAAGAGTCCGCGGGGTTCAGGGCGAACTCCACGAAAGGCGAAGATCTGCTGGCCAAGTACGGCGCCACCGTGGACTGGACCTACGAATCCGTGCTCAACGGCTACGCCATCCGCATCAGCGCCTCCGGAGCGAGGAGTCTGGCGGAGGACCCGGCCGTCGAGTTCGTCGAGCAGGACCGGATGGTCCACCTCGAGGCCACCCAGTACAACCCTCCGTGGGGCCTGGACCGCATCGACCAGCCCCGGCTCCCACGCGACCTGATGTACAGGTATCCGGACACAGCAGGCAAATCCGCGACCGTGTACGTGATCGACACGGGAGTGCGCATCACTCACACCGAGTTCGCAGGGCGCGCCCGGCACGGCTACGACTTCGTCGACCGTGACACCAACGCCTCTGACGGCAACGGCCACGGAACACACGTCGCCACCACGGTCGCCGGCAAGAAGTACGGCGTGGCGAAGCAGTCCAAGATCGTGTCGGTACGTGTGCTGGACAACAACGGGGCCGGCACCCTCTCCGGTGTCATCGCGGGCGTCGACTGGGTCACGGTGCGTCGCGTCCGGCCCGCGGTCGCCAACATGTCGCTGGGCGCCAGCATCAGCACGTCGCTGGACACCGCGGTGAGGAACTCCATCGCCTCCGGCGTCACGTACGCGGTGGCCGCCGGCAACTCGAACACGAGCGCCGACTCCTCCTCCCCCGCCCGGGTGGGTTCCGCCCTCACCGTCGGGGCCAGCACCTTGATCGACAGCCGATCCAGCTTCTCGAACTACGGTTCCCGGCTCGACATGTTCGCCCCCGGCTCCCTGATCACCGCCGGCTGGCACACCAGCGACACGGCGACGACCACCCTCTCCGGCACATCCATGGCGACCCCCCATGTCGCGGGAGCCGCGGCCGTCTACCTCACCTCGCACCCCAGCGCCGGTCCGGCGACCGTACACAGCGCCCTCGTGAACGGGGCCACCACCGGAGTCCTCAGCAACATCGGGCCCGGATCACCCAACAGGCTTCTCAGGCTCGTGCCGTAGATGACCGACTCGCGAGACCAGGTGTCGAAGACGGCCCGCAGTACGGGCCGTCTCCGGTGTGGCCTGTGCGCCTGACTGCTTGACGAGAGATCAGTGGTTGCGCGGGAAGCCCAGGTCCACGCCCGCCGGGGCGTCGGCCGGGTCGGGCCAGCGGGTGGTGACGACCTTGCCGCGAGTGTAGAAGTGCGTGCCGTCGTTGCCGTAGATGTGGTGGTCGCCGAAGAGCGAGTCCTTCCAGCCGCCGAAGGAGTGGTAGCCCACGGGGACCGGGATCGGGACGTTGATGCCGACCATGCCCGCCTCGACCTCCAGCTGGAAGCGGCGGGCCGCGCCGCCGTCCCTGGTGAAGATCGCGGTGCCGTTGCCGAACGGCGAGGCGTTGATGAGGTCCAGGGCCTCCTCGTAGGTCTCGGTGCGCAGCACGGTCAGCACCGGACCGAAGATCTCGTCCTGGTAGGCCTTGGCGGACGTGGGCACCTTGTCGAGCAGCGAGATGCCGATCCAGTGGCCGTTCTCGAAGCCGTCGACCGTGTGGCCGGTGCCGTCCAGGACGACCTCGCAGCCCTCGGCCGCCGCGCCTTCGACGTAGGAGGCGACCTTGTCGCGGTGGACCTTGGTGATGAGCGGACCCATCTCGGAGGCCGGGTCGTCGCCGGGGCCGATCTTGATCTTCTCGGCGCGCTCGCGGATCTTCTCCACCAGCTCGTCGCCGATCGAGCCGACCGCGACGACCGCGGAGATGGCCATGCAGCGCTCGCCGGCCGATCCGTAGGCGGCCGACACGGCGGCGTCGGCGGCCGCGTCGAGGTCGGCGTCGGGCAGGACCAGCATGTGGTTCTTGGCGCCGCCGAGGGCCTGGACGCGCTTGCCGTTGGCGGAGGCGGTGGTGTGGATGTAGCGGGCGATCGGGGTCGAGCCGACGAAGGAGACGGCCTTGACGTCCGGGTGCTCCAGCAGGCGGTCGACGGCCACCTTGTCGCCGTGGACGACGTTGAAGACGCCGTCGGGCAGGCCCGCCTCCGACAGCAGCTCGGCGAGCTTCAGCGAGGCCGACGGGTCCTTCTCGGACGGCTTCAGCACGAAGGTGTTGCCGCAGGCGATGGCGATGGGGAACATCCACATCGGCACCATCGCCGGGAAGTTGAACGGGGTGATGCCCGCGACGACACCGAGCGGCTGGCGGATCGAGGAGACGTCCACCCGGCTCGCGACCTGCGTCGACAGCTCGCCCTTCAGCTGCACGTTGATGCCGCAGGCCAGCTCGACGATCTCCAGGCCGCGCGCGACCTCCCCGAGGGCGTCGCTGTGCACCTTGCCGTGCTCGGCGGTGATCAGCTCGGCGATCGCGTCCCGGTTGGCGTCCAGCAGCGCGCGGAACTTGAACAGGATCGAGGTGCGCTGGGCCAGCGAGGACTGGCCCCAGGTCTGGTAGGCCTCCTTGGCGGCGGCGACCGCCGCGTCCACCTCGTCGACCGAGGCGAACGCGACCTTCGTCGTCACCTCGCCGGTCGCCGGATCGGTCACCGGCCCGTACGTGCCCGAGGCGCCTTCGACGGTCTTGCCGCCGATCCAGTGGTTGACGATCTTCGTCATGGCCGGGAACTCCTTCACAGATGGCGGCGTCGGGTGGAGACGTGCCGTTCGTACAGCTCACGTGCCTTGACCGCGGACGGCCGTGTCGCGGTCTCGGCCACGGGTACATCCCACCAGGCCTGCGCGGGAGGCGGGCCCGACACTGTGTCTGCCGTTTGGGTCTCGACGTAGACACATGTGGGAGTGTCGGCCGCCCGGGCCTCCGCGAGGGCCTCCCGCAGGTCCCGGACGGTCTTCGCGCGCAGGACGCGCATGCCGAGGCTGGCCGCGTTGGCGGCGAGGTCCACGGGCAGCGGCGGGCCGGTGTACGAGCCGTCCTCGGAGGGGTAGCGGTAGGCGGTGCCGAACCGCTCGCCGCCCACGGACTCCGACAGGCCGCCGATGGAGGCGTAGCCGTGGTTCTGGATGATCAGGACCTTGATCGCGACGCCCTCCTGCACGGCCGTGACGATCTCCGTCGGCATCATCAGGTAGGTGCCGTCGCCGACCAGCGCCCACACGGGTCGGTCGGGAGCGGCCAGCTTCACGCCGATGGCGGCGGGGATCTCGTAGCCCATGCAGGAGTAGCCGTACTCCAGGTGGTACTGGTCGGGCGACCTGGTCCGCCACAGTTTGTGCAGGTCGCCGGGGAGGGAGCCGGCGGCGTTGATCAGGATGTCCGACGCGTCGGCGATCTCGTCCAGGGCGCCGAGGACCTGCGGCTGGGTCGGCCGGGTGTCCGGTTCGTCCACCTCGTAGCAGGCGTCGACGCGCTGCTCCCAGCGCTCCTTGTCCTCGGTGTACTCGGTGGCATAGGTGCCGGCGACCCGGTGCGCGTGCAGCCGCAGGGCGCCGGTGAGCTCCTGCAGGCCGCTGCGGGCGTCGGCGACCAGGGGCTGTCCGGCGAGCTTGTGGCCGTCGTAGGACGCGATGTTGAGGTTGAGGAACCGGACGTCCGGGTTGCCGAACAGCGTGCCGGAGGCGGTGGTGAAGTCGGTGTAGCGGGTGCCGACGCCGATCACCAGGTCGGCGGTGCGGGCGAGTTCGTCCGCAGTGGCGGTGCCGGTGTGGCCGACGCCGCCGACGTCCTGGGGGTGGTCGTGGCGCAGCGAGCCCTTGCCGGCCTGCGTGGAGGCGACCGGTATGCCGGTGGTGTCGGCGAACTCGGCGAGGGCCTCCTCGGCGCGGCTGTGGTGGACGCCGCCGCCCGCGACGACCAGGGGCCGCTTCGCCGAGCGGATGATCCGTACCGCCTCGGCCAGTTCCGCCGGGTCGGCCCCGGGACGCCGTACGGTCCAGACGCGCTCGGCGAAGAAGTCCTCGGGCCAGTCGTACGCCTCGGCCTGCACGTCCTGGGGCAGGGCGAGGGTGACGGCGCCGGTCTCGACGGGGTCGGTGAGGACACGCATCGCGTTCAGCGCCGAGGGGATCAGGGCCTCGGGCCGGGTGATCCGGTCGAAGTACCTCGACACCGGGCGCAGGCAGTCGTTGACCGACACGTCGCCCGCGTACGGCACTTCGAGCTGCTGGAGGACCGGGTCGGCGGGCCGGGTCGCGAAGATGTCACCGGGCAGGAGCAGCACCGGCAGGTGGTTGATGGTCGCGAGGGCGGCGCCGGTGACGAGGTTGGTGGCGCCCGGGCCGATGGAGGTCGTCACCGCGTGGGTGGACAGGCGGTTCGACTGCCGGGCGTAGCCGACCGCCGCGTGCACCATGGCCTGTTCGTTGCGGCCCTGGTGGTAGGGCATCCGCTCGGCGTGCTCCAGGAGCGCCTGGCCGATGCCGGCGACGTTGCCGTGGCCGAAGATGCCCCAGGTGGCGCCGATGAGCCGCCGGCGGACACCGTCGCGTTCGGTGTACTGGGCGGACAGGAAGCGCACGAGCGCCTGTGCGACCGTCAGTCTCGTCGTCGACGTCATCGTCGTCCCTCCCTCGGGGTGGTCACGGATACGCGACGGCCACGGCGAACGTTCACGGGCCGGGGCCGCGTACGCCTCGTCGGGGAGACCTCCGGCGCGGGGCCGTAGCGGGCGGGGAGTTGTCGCTCGCTCTTCGCTCCTGCCAAAGCAAAGCGGTCTCCCGCGCCGGAGGCGATCTGGGCCCGGGACCTGCCCGGGACAGGGAACGCTCGGTCTTCCGTGCCGTCCCCCGTGGTGAAGGTGTGGGTGGTCATGAGGCGGCCCTCACAGCAGTCCGACGGCGGTGTCCACGGCGGCGGCCACGTCGCCGTCCGCCGGGTACAGCAACGAACGTCCCACGACCAGCCCGCGCACGGTGGGCAGTTGGAGGGCGCCGCGCCATTTCTCGTACGCCCCGTCCTGATCGTCGCCCACCTCGCCGCCCAGCAGTACGGCGGGCAGCGTGGAGGCCGCCATGACCTCGGCCATGTCGTCGGGGTTGTCGGTGACCGGGACCTTGAGCCAGGTGTAGGCGGACGTGCCGCCGAGGCCCGAGGCGATGGCGATCGACGTGGTCACGGCCTGGGCGGAGAGGTCGTTGCGGAGCCGGCCCCGCTCGTCGCGGCGGCTGATGAACGGCTCGACGAACACGGGGAGTTTGCGGGCGGCCATGGCGTCGACGGCCCGGGCGGTGGACTCCAGGGTGGTCAGCGAGCCGGGGTCGTCGTAGCCGATGCGCAGGAGCAGCTTGCCCGCGTCGAAGCCGAGGCGCTCGATGTCCTCGGGGCGGTGCCCCGTGAAGCGGTCGTCGAGTTCGAAGCGGGCGCCCTGGAGGCCGCCGCGGTTCATCGAACCGAGGACGACCTTGCCGTCGAGGGCGCCGAGCAGGAGCAGGTCGTCGAGGATGTCGGCGGTGGCGAGGACGCCGTCCACGCCGGGGCGGGACATGGCCAGGCAGAGGCGTTCGAGGAGGTCGGCGCGGTTGGCCATGGCCAGGGCGCGGCCGCCGACGCCGAGGGCGCCGCGTGCGGGGTGGTCGGCGGCGACGATCATCAGGCGGCCGTTGTCGTTCAGCAGCGGCCGGCGGGTGCGGCGGGCGGCGGCCTCGGCGATCGCCTCCGGGCGGTGGCTGCGCAGGCGGACGAGTTGGGAGACGTCGACGGTCACTGGACGGCCCCCGCGGTGACGGCCGCCTCGATCTCCTCCGACGTGGGCATCGCGGAGGAGCACTCCAGGCGGGAGGCGACGATGGCACCGGCGGCGTTGGCGTGCCGCATGGTCTTCTCCAGGTCCCAGCCGGCCAGCAGGCCGTGGACGAGGCTGCCGCCGAAGGCGTCGCCGGCGCCGAGTCCGTTGAGGACGTTCACCGGCAGCGGCGGGACCTCGGCGCTCTCGCCGGCGCTGTTCACCGCGAGGACGCCCTTGGGGCCCTGCTTGACGACGGCCAGTTCGACGCCGGCGTCGAGGAGGGCGCGGGCGGCTGCGTGGGGCTCGCGCACGCCGGTGGCGACCTCCACCTCGTCGAGGTTGCCGACGGCGACGGTGGTGTGGCGCAGGGCTTCCACGTAGAAGAGGCGCGCGGCCTCCGGGTCGGTCCAGAACATCGGCCGCCAGTCGAGGTCGAAGACCGTGGTGCCGGACTTGGCGCGGTGGGCGAGGGCCGCGAGGGTCGCCGTGCGGCTGGGTTCCTCGCTCAGGCCCGTGCCCGTGACCCAGAAGACCCGGGCGTCGCGGATGCCGTCGAGGTCGAGCTCGTGGGCGTCGATCTCCAGGTCGGGGGCCTTGGGCCGCCGGTAGAAGTACAGCGGGAAGTCGTCCGGCGGGAAGACCTCGCAGAAGGTGACCGGCGTGGGCAGGCCGGGGACCGGGGTGACCCAGCGGTCGTCCACGCCGAAGCCCTTCAGGGCCTCGTGGAGGTAGGTGCCGAAGGGGTCGTCGCCGGTGCGGGTGATCACCGCCGTGCGCCGTCCCAGGCGGGCCGCGGCCACCGCCACGTTGCTCGCCGAGCCGCCGAGGAACTTGCCGAAGGACGTGACCTGCGGCAGTGGGACGCCGGTCTGGAGCGGATACAGATCCACTCCGATCCGCCCCATGGTGATCAGGTCGTACGCCATCGGTGTCCCCTCGATACTCGGCTCTCCCCGGTTTTGTAGCCCCCTCTCGAAGCCCTGTCAATGTTTTGTCCAGACATTCGGACCAGATCATGACAGCGCTTTCCGTTGGTCCGGGCCCGTGTCAAGGCGCCCCGCCGAGGTCCGGGCCGGCCCTTTTGCCGCGGCTGTGTCACAAACACCTCCCTCGTGTCACGCGTGTCGCGAGTACGCGGGTCTTCCGTCACACCCGGAGCACAGGCCCTGCCCCGTATCAGCGGACGTCGTTGACCGGACACAGGCTTGTTGATCGCCAGCGCAGCGCCCGGCTCCCCCGGACGGCCGTCCACGGCCGCCGCCGCGGTGCGCGCACGGAGGTGCACGTCATGACCGACCGAAGGCTCTGGTCCTACAAGGAGATCGCAGCGCACATCCGGGTGCAGCCCGACACCGTGCGGTCCTACCGCAAACACGGGCTGCTGCCCCCGCCCGACCACGTCGAGAGCGGCAAGCCCTACTGGTACGCCGACACGGTCCGGGCCTGGGTCGCCGCCAGGCCCGGCAACCGCAGAAGAGCCGACTGAGCCCGTCCCGCCGCCTCGCCCCCGTGCCCCACCGCCGCGTGGGGCACGGTCGTCCGCCGGTGTGTCAGCTCCAGGGCTCGACGACCGTCGCCCCCGCCCCCGGCGCGGTTCCCATCGCCGCCAGAGCCGCGGGCACCTCGTCCAGGGTGATCGTGGACGTCACCAGAAGGTCGGGGCGGAGCACGCCGCTGCGGACCAGCTCCAGCATGGGCGGGTAGCCGTGCGCGGCCATGCCGTGACTGCCGAGGAGCTCGAGTTCCAGGGCGATGGCGCGCGCCATCGGCACGGGGGTCGTGCCGGACGGAGAGGGCAGCAGTCCGACCTGGACGTGCCGGCCGCGGCTGCGCAGGCCGTTCACGGAGGCGGCGCAGGTGCCGGGCGAGCCCAGGGCGTCGAGGGAGAGGTGGGCGCCGCCGCCGGTCAGCTCGCGGACCGCGGCCGCGGTGTCCGGCACGGCCGTCGCGTCGACGCACCGCGCCGCCCCGAACCGGCGCGCCAGGTCCAGGGCGCCGGGCGACACGTCGACGGCCACCACTCGGGCGCCCGCCGCGGCCGCGATCATCACGGCCGAGAGCCCGACTCCGCCGCACCCGTGCACCGCGACCCACTCCCCCGCCGCCACCCGGCCCTGCTGCACCACCGCCCGGTACGCCGTGGCGAACCGGCAGCCGAGCGAGGCCGCGGTCGCGAAGGACAGCTCCCCGGGCAGCGCCACGAGGTTCACGTCCGCGTGGTCCAGTGCCACGTACTGGGCGAAGGAGCCCCAGTGGGTGAACCCGGGCTGGGTCTGGCGCTCGCACACCTGGTGGTCGCCCGCGGCGCAGGACGGGCAGGTGCCGCAGGCGCAGATGAACGGCACGGTGACCCGGTCCCCGGGCCGCCACCCGGTCACCCGGGCGCCCACCGCCTCGACGACCCCGGCGAGTTCGTGCCCGGGCACGTGCGGCAGCGCGATGTCGGGGTCGTGGCCCTGCCAGCCGTGCCAGTCGCTGCGGCACAGCCCGGTGGCCTCGACCCGCACGACGACCCCGTGCTCCGCGGGCTCCGGGTCCGGCACGTCCCGCACCTCGGCAGCCTCCCCGTACCGCTCGAACACCACGGCCCGCATGGATCCACCCGCCTCTCGCTCATGCCGTGCCCGGTGCGGCGGGGACACGGGCACCCCGGCCGCACCGGGCGTGCGGCGCCTCCGGGCACGCTAGCGGTGGGCCGTGAGCGCCGCCGACCCGGGCGCCGCGTCGGCGGCGTCGTGAACCGATACCCCCTAGGGGTACAGTGGGGTATGCGGGTCCCCAGCGGGCCCCACAGCCCCACATGCCTCTACGAGGAGTAACGACATGACCGCCCAGACCGACACCACGAGCCCCGTCACCACCGTCTTCAAGGTGAGCGGCATGAGCTGCGGACACTGCGAGGGCGCGGTCTCCGGCGAGATCTCCCAGATCCCCGGCGTGAGCTCGGTGACGGCCGTCGCCAAGACCGGTGAGGTCACCGTCGTCTCCGCGGCCCCGCTCGACGACAAGGCCGTACGCGACGCCGTCGACGAGGCCGGTTTCGAACTGGCCGGCCGGGCCTGAGACGCTCCGGACCTGGCACTCGTACCCGTGTACGGGCCGTACGGCCGCCGCCCCGGCCCGTACGGCCCGTTCCGTTTCCCCGGGCGCCCCGCATCTCCTGGAGTGAGGACATGACCAGCACCACCGCCCAGGCACCGGCCGGTCGCGAGCCGGCCCTCGCCGAGGTCGAGCTGCTCATCGGCGGGATGACCTGCGCCTCCTGCGCGGCCCGCGTCGAGAAGAAGCTCAACCGGATGGACGGCGTCACGGCCACGGTGAACTACGCGACGGAGAAGGCCCGGATCACCTGCCCCGAGGGCACCGAGGTCGCCGATCTGATCGCCACCGTCGTGAAGACCGGGTACACCGCCGAGGAGCCCGCACCCCCGCGGGAGGAGGCCTCCGCCGCCGAGGACGAGGACGCGGACCCCGAGCTGACGGCCCTGCGCGGGCGCCTCGCCGTCTCCGCCGCCCTCGCCGTGCCCGTGATCCTCCTGGCGATGGTCCCGGCGCTCCAGTTCGACAACTGGCAGTGGCTCTCGCTCACCCTCGCCGCACCGGTCGTCGTCTGGGGCGGGCTGCCCTTCCACCGGGCCGCCTGGACGAACGCCCGGCACGGCGCCGCCACCATGGACACCCTGGTCTCCCTCGGCACCCTGGCCGCCTTCGGCTGGTCCCTGTGGGCGCTGTTCCTCGGCGACGCGGGGATGCCGGGCATGCGGCACCCCTTCGAGCTCACGGTCTCGCGCGGCGACGGGGCCTCCTCGATCTACCTGGAGGTCGCCTCCGGCGTCACCGCCTTCATCCTGCTGGGCCGGTGGCTGGAGGCCCGCTCCAAGCGCCGTGCCGGAGCGGCGCTGAGGGCGCTGATGGAGCTGGGCGCCAAGGACGTGGCCGTGCTGCGGGACGGGCGCGAGGTGCGGATCCCGGCGCAGCGGCTGGCCGTCGGCGACCGGTTCGTCGTACGGCCCGGCGAGAAGATCGCCACCGACGGCACGGTCGTCGAGGGCGCGTCCGCCGTGGACGCCTCGATGCTGACCGGCGAGTCGGTGCCGGTGGACGTGGCGGCCGGGGACCAGGTCACCGGCGCGACGGTCAACGCGGCCGGACGGCTGGTCGTCGAGGCCACCCGGGTCGGCGCCGACACCCGGCTCGCACGGATGGCGAAGCTGGTGGAGGACGCGCAGAACGGCAAGGCCGAGGTGCAGCGGCTCGCCGACCGGATCTCCGGGATCTTCGTGCCGGTGGTGCTGCTGATAGCCGTCGCCACGGCCGGGGCGTGGCTAGGGCTGACGGGCGACGGCGTCGCCGCGTTCACCGCCGCCGTCGCGGTGCTGATCATCGCCTGCCCGTGCGCGCTGGGCCTCGCCACGCCGACCGCGCTGATGGTCGGCACGGGCCGCGGTGCCCAGCTCGGCATCCTCATCAAGGGCCCGGAGGTGCTGGAGTCCACGCGCCGTGTCGACACCGTCGTCCTGGACAAGACCGGCACGGTCACCACCGGCCGGATGACCCTCCAGGAGGTCCACGCCGCCGAGGGCACCGACGAGAAGGAGGTGCTGCGGCTGGCCGGCGCCGTCGAGCACGCCTCCGAGCATCCCGTCGCCCGTGCGATCGCGCTGGGCGCCGAGGAGAGGGCCGGGCGGCTCCCGGAGGTCAACGGGTTCGAGAACGTCCCCGGGCGGGGCGTACGCGGGCGCGTGGAGGGCCGGGACGTCGCCGTGGGGCGGCTCTTCGACGACGTGCCGGCGGAACTGGCCCGCGCGCGGGACGAGGCCGAGCGGGCCGGACGTACGGCCGTACTGGCCGGCTGGGACGGGACGGCGCAGGCCGTTCTCGCCGTGGCGGACGCGGTCAAGGAGACCAGCGCCGAGGCCGTGCGCGAGCTGCGCGCCCTGGGGCTCACGCCGGTGCTGCTGACCGGGGACAACCGTGCGGTGGCCGAGACGGTCGCCGCGGCCGTGGGGATCGAGAAGGTGGTGGCCGAGGTCCTCCCCGAGGACAAGGTCGACGCGGTACGGCGGCTGCAGGCCGAGGGGCGGGTCGTCGCGATGGTGGGCGACGGCGTCAACGACGCGGCCGCGCTCGCCGCCGCCGATCTGGGCCTGGCCATGGGCACCGGCACGGACGCGGCGATCGAGGCGGGCGATCTGACCCTGGTCCGCGGCGATCTGCGGGTGGCCGCGGACGCGATCCGGCTCTCCCGCCGGACCCTGGGGACGATCAAGGGCAATCTCGTGTGGGCCTTCGGCTACAACGTGGCGGCGCTGCCGCTGGCCGCCGCGGGCCTGCTGAACCCGATGATCGCGGGGGCGGCGATGGCGTTCTCGTCGGTCTTCGTCGTCACGAACAGTCTGCGACTGCGGACATTCCGGTGAAGTCCCCCGAATTCCCCCTAAGTTCACGGCGAACGCGATTTGAGCCCCTCTGGAGTCCCGGGCCGGGCTCACATAAGCTCTTCACAAGGCTCGCGCATCATCCTTACGCTTGGGTCCCGGTCGGCATATCCGGGCTCTTGCGCAGCTAACGGACATATGCAAGAGACGCAGATCACAGTGATGTGAACGTAACCATCGAAGGGGTTCGAAGGTCTAAGTTGACGATGTCAGGGAGCGTCTTGGGGGGCGCCGTCTGACATCTGGAGATGTCTTGGGGGACTTCTCCGGAGATGCGTTGCCGGGGCACGTACGCCGGGAAGCTTTGAGCGGCCCTCCCGGGCGTGCGCTGTCCCGGCACAGCGCACACCGCAGCAGTAGGCGTCACCGCATGCAGTAGCGCATCACCACAGCAGTACGACGAGTTCTGCTCGTTCTGCTCAACAGCGATTCAGGCGCTGTCCTCACAGACGCCCGGCCGGATCCCGTGGGGGGAATCCGAACCGGGACTGGGAAGGCGCCCTGGACGTCGGCCCGTGGGGGGACCGACGCCGGGGCGCCTTCTTCATTGCGTAAGAAATCATGTGAGGGATCACGCGAAGCGCGCCACACACGCGAAAGCCCCCGCACCCGGCAAGCGGATACGGGGGCCGAAGCGGTGCTGTGGCTCAGCGCTCCTCGACGGGCACGAAGTCGCGCTCGACCACGCCCGTGTAGATCTGGCGCGGGCGGCCGATGCGGGAGCCCGGCTCCTTGATCATCTCGTGCCACTGGGCGATCCAGCCCGGCAGGCGGCCGAGGGCGAACAGGACCGTGAACATCTCGGTCGGGAAGCCCATGGCCCGGTAGATCAGGCCGGTGTAGAAGTCGACGTTCGGGTAGAGGCTGCGCTGGACGAAGTAGTCGTCGGAGAGCGCGTGCTCCTCCAGCTTGAGCGCGATGTCCAGCAGCTCGTCGGACTTGCCGAGGGCGGAGAGCACGTCGTGCGCGGCGGCCTTGATGATCTTGGCGCGCGGGTCGAAGTTCTTGTAGACCCGGTGGCCGAAGCCCATCAGGCGGACGCCGTCCTCCTTGTTCTTCACCTTGCGGATGAAGGAGTCGACGTCGCCGCCGGAGTCGCGGATGCCCTCCAGCATCTCCAGCACCGACTGGTTGGCGCCGCCGTGCAGCGGGCCCCACAGGGCGTTGATGCCGGCGGAGATCGAGGCGAACATGTTCGCCTGCGAGGAGCCGACCAGGCGGACCGTGGACGTCGAGCAGTTCTGCTCGTGGTCCGCGTGCAGGATCAGCAGCTTGTCGAGGGCCGAGACCACGGTCGGGTCGAGGTCGTACTCCTGCGCCGGGACCGAGAAGGTCATGCGCAGGAAGTTCTCGACGTAGCCGAGGTCGTTGCGCGGGTAGACGAACGGGTGACCGATCGACTTCTTGTACGCGTACGCGGCGATCGTCGGGAGCTTGGCGAGCAGGCGGATCGTGGAGAGGTTGCGCTGGCGCTCGTCGAACGGGTTGTGGCTGTCCTGGTAGAACGTGGACAGCGCCGAGACGACCGAGGACAGCATGGCCATCGGGTGGGCGTCGCGCGGGAAGCCCTTGTAGAAGTTCTTGACGTCCTCGTGCAGCAGGGTGTGCTGCGTGATGTCGTTCTTGAACACCGAGAGCTCGTCGACGGTCGGCAGCTCGCCGTTGATCAGCAGGTAAGCGACCTCCAGGAAGGTGGAGCGCTCGGCCAGCTGCTCGATCGGGTAGCCGCGGTACCGCAGGATGCCCGCTTCGCCGTCCAGGTACGTGACGGCGGATTTATACGCGGCCGTGTTGCCGTAACCGCTGTCCAGCGTCACCAGACCGGTCTGGGCTCGGAGCTTTCCGATGTCGAAGCCCTTGTCACCGACGGTGCTGTCGATCACCGGGTAGGTGTACTCGCCGTCGCCGTACCGCAGTACTACAGAGTTGTCGCTCACGTCTTCCCTCACCGACGTTGTGCCTCATCTTCGAGGTTGCCCTGACTGTCTCTACCATCCCCCACTTGGCTCAGGAGAGTGCACTCGGGGTCGACCATCGGGCCTATTGACGGCACTGAGTGCCGCCAACTTGCTCATCCTGCCCCCTGTGTTCCCCTTCTGGAAGTGTCTTGTGACCTTCACGACTCATTTGATCGATCATTTTTCGTTGAACCGAGCCGGAAGTCGAGTGCCGTGCACCGCCGGCCCGCCGAAACCGTGCGCACCGCCTGGCCGATCGCCTTGCGCGAACCGACGAGGACGACCAGCTGCTTGGCCCGGGTGACGGCCGTGTAGAGCAGGTTGCGCTGGAGCATCATCCAGGCGCTCGTGGTGACCGGGATGACAACCGCCGGGTACTCGCTGCCCTGGGAGCGGTGGATCGTCACGGCGTACGCGTGGGCAAGCTCGTCGAGCTCGTCGAACTCGTACGGCACCTCCTCGTCCTCGTCCGTGAGCACCGTCAGGCGCTGGTCGACGGGGTCGAGCGAGGTGACCACGCCGACGGTGCCGTTGAAGACCCCGTTCTCGCCCTTCTCGTAATTGTTGCGAATCTGGGTGACCTTGTCGCCGACGCGGAACACCCGTCCGCCGAATCTCTTCTCGGGCAGGTCGGGGCGGCCCGGGGTCACGGCCTGTTGCAGCAGGCCGTTGAGGGTGCCCGCGCCGGCCGGGCCGCGGTGCATGGGGGCGAGGACCTGGACGTCCCGGCGCGGGTCCAGCCCGAACTTGGCCGGAATGCGACGGGCGGCCACGTCGACGGTGAGCCGCCCGACGGCCTCGGTGTCGTCCTCGACGAAGAGGAAGAAGTCCTTCATGCCGTCCGTGACCGGATGCTGTCCGGCGTTGATCCGGTGCGCGTTCGTCACCACACCGGACTGCTGGGCCTGCCGGAAGACCCGGGTGAGACGAACCGCGGGGATCGGGCCGCCCTCGGCCAGGAGGTCGCGCAGCACCTCCCCCGCGCCGACGCTGGGCAGCTGGTCGACGTCCCCGACGAACAGCAGGTGCGCTCCCGGCGGGACGGCCTTCACCAGCTTGTTGGCGAGCAGCAGGTCCAGCATGGACGCCTCGTCGACCACGACCAGGTCGGCGTCCAGCGGGCGGTCCCGGTCGTAGGCCGCGTCGCCGCCGGGCTTGAGCTCCAGCAGGCGGTGGACGGTGGAGGCCTCGGCGCCGGTGAGCTCGGACAGGCGCTTGGCGGCCCGGCCCGTGGGGGCGGCGAGCACGACCTTCGCCTTCCTGGCGCGGGCCAGCTCCACGATCGAGCGGACCGTGAAGGACTTGCCGCAGCCCGGGCCGCCGGTGAGGACGGCGACCTTCTCGGTCAGGGCCAGTTTGACGGCGGCCTCCTGCTCGGGCGCGAGCTCGGTGCCGGTGCGTCCCTTCAGCCAGCCCAGCGCCTTGTCCCACGCCACGGTCCGGAAGCCCGGCATGCGGTCCTCGTCGGTGCGCAGGAGGCGCAGCAGCTGGGCGGAGAGGGAGAGTTCGGCGCGGTGGAAGGGAACGAGGTAGATCGCGGTGACGGGCTCGCCGCCGTCGGGGCCCGGCACCTTCTCCCGTACGACGCCGGGGTCCTCGCCGTCCTCGGGGGGTTCGGCCAGCTCGGCCAGGCACTCGATGACCAGGCCCGTGTCGACCTGGAGGAGTTTGACCGCGTCCTTGATCAGCTGCTCCTCCGGGAGGAAGCAGTGGCCCTGGTCGGTGGACTGGGACAGGGCGTACTGGAGGCCGGCCTTCACGCGCTCCGGGCTGTCGTGCGGGATGCCGACGGACTGGGCGATCTTGTCGGCGGTGAGGAAGCCGATGCCCCAGACGTCGGAGGCGAGCCGGTAGGGCTGGTTCTTGACCACGGAGATGGAGGCGTCGCCGTACTTCTTGTAGATGCGCACGGCGATGGACGTGGACACCTCGACGGTCTGGAGGAAGAGCATGACCTCCTTGATGGCCTTCTGCTCCTCCCAGGCGTCGGCGATCTTCTTCGTCCGCTTGGGACCGAGGCCGGGGACCTCGATGAGGCGCTTGGGCTCCTCCTCGATGATCCGGAGGGTGTCCATGCCGAAGTGCTGGGTGATGCGGTCGGCGAAGACCGGGCCGATGCCCTTGACCAGACCCGAGCCGAGGTAGCGGCGGATGCCCTGGACGGTGGCCGGCAGGACGGTCGTGTAGTTCTCGACGTGGAACTGCTTTCCGTACTGCGGGTGGGAGCCCCAGCGGCCCTCCATGCGCACGGACTCGCCGACCTGTGCGCCGAGCAGGGCCCCGACGACCGTGAGCAGGTCGCCGCCGCCTCTGCCGGTGTCGACCCGGGCGACCGTGTAGCCGTTCTCCTCGTTGGCGTACGTGATGCGTTCGAGTACGCCTTCCAGCGTGGCCAGTCGCCGCTCGCCCGCCTGGGCGGCCCCCGCCTGATCGGTCATGATCCGACCGTACCGCCCGGGTACGACAGTGCGGCCGGGGCGGAACGGCGGTGACGGGCGCATAAAGCGACCGATCAGTATGCGCACCCGGGTTCAGCTTTCACGGTGAATTCACAAAAGGGCTTGAAGCTTTACGGTTCAAGCATCCCGGTCGCCCCTTTTGCGGTTCGCTCTCGTGGAAGAATTCAGGCGTTCACGAAATGGGGGGCGGACTCGATTCCGGAGCGACCGTGATGCCGATGCGTCCCCCTGGCCCGAGCGGCCCCCGGCGCGCCCACACCGCGGGCACGCTGCTCGTCGGACTGTGCAACGGTCGGCACGTTGACGCTGCTCGTGGCGGCTCCGGCGATTTCCGGCGAGCGCGCGATCGTGGCCCCGGGGTCTTCCACGCCGCACGGGAACACGCCCGGTCCGCCCCTGCCGCGCCAAGCACCCGTGCCGGAATTCCGGCCTCTTCCCAGCCCCGGCCCGGGTTGATATCGCTCCACCCATTCCATTCCCCCGGCCCCGAATGACGACGAGGAACGATGTCACCCCAGGCCCAGAGCGTCGCCCTGTGGATCATGTCCCTGGCCATCAACATCACGGCGGCGTGCGCGGGCATCGTCTGGGGCTGGGAGGCCTTCGCACAGTTCCTGCTGCCGGCGTTCGGATCGGTGGTGGGGGCGTCGGTGGTGAGCTACAGCCTGCGGCGGTGAGGACGCGGGAACGAGCAGCGGCGCTGGATTCGGACAGGGAGTCCGTCGCACGTCTTGAGGCGACCGCCCCGGCCTCCGTGCGTTGACTTCGTGGGCGCTGTTCACGTCCGGCGGGTGGAGGGCTGGGGCGGCAGCATCACGTCTCCGCTGCGCTTGAGCCGTTGCCAGGGCAGTCGGTAGCCGTTGATCGCGGTCAGGCAGGCCTGGACGAGGACCAGGTACATCACCTGGCGGTAGACGACCTGTTGGAGAGGGAGCGCCCACAGGGGCCGGAGCCGCTCGCCGTCGAGGTGGAAGGCGTAGGCGGCACACATGGCCTGGACAGCCAGCACGCCGCACCAGGCCAGGACCGTGGTGAGCCGGTTCGTGGCTGCGGTGCGGGCGAGTTGTCCAAGAGACTCCCAAGAATTTCTTGCTCCGCCGTGCAACCCTTTCCGCCCCACGGCGGTCGTACTAGGCGTCGGGACTTCTGGAGGGGGATCTGGGGGGATCGCGGGGGTTC
>NZ_JAIGQA010000072.1:0-34706 GCF_019733245.1 Streptomyces sp. WAC04114 | reverse complement strand
AAGGCCCCCACGCCCTGCGGCCGTTGCTCGACACGGTCCTCGCGGCGCTGGACACCGGCGCCCGGGCGCCGGTGTCCAGCGCCGCGAGGACCGTGTCGAGCAACGGCCGCAGGGCGTGGGGGCCTTGGTGGCCTGAGGCGAGGGGCGGCGTGCTCATGGGGTTGACCTCCGGGGCGCGGGGCGGCGCGCCCGGAGAGTTCAACGACGCAACCCGGGTGGAGGTACCTCCGCATGGGAAAACCGGTCGGGGCCGCCGTCGGCGCCCCGTGGTCCAGGGCCAGTCTTTGACACCGTCGGCGCCGCGCGCCCCCGGCCGGTCTCAGACACCGTGGGTTCATGACGTCCTCGGGGGCGGCCGGTCCGCCGTGAGCGGCGAGTGGCCGGCCGCGCGTCGAGTGCCCGTGCCCTGCGCCGGTGGGCTACGCCTCGCGTACCCGCAACGCCCTCGCGAGGTCGTCCAGTTGGTCGACGAGCTTGCGGCGCAGCGCGGGGGTGGGGTCGGCGTCGCGCAGGCAGGCCTCGCCGAGGCGGAGGGTGTTCGCGTCGACGGCGTGGGCGGGGAAGGCCCAGCGGCCCGCCGCCTCGGCGATGGCGGGGCCGCGGCGGTCGGCGACGGCGACCGCGTCGGCGTAGTAGCGGCCGACGTACTCGCGTACCAGGTCGGCCTGTTCGGGCTGCCAGAAGCCCTGGGCGGTGGCGGTGAAGAGGTAGTTGGACAGGGTGTCGGAGCCGAACATGGCCTCCCAGGCGCGGGCCTTGGCCTCCGGGTCGGGCAGGGCGGCCCGGCAGCGTGCGGCGCCCTCCTGGCCGGTGGCGCTCGGGTCGCGTTCCAGTTCGGCGGCGATGGCGGCCTCGTCGGTCGCGCCGAGGACGGCGAGCCGGGCGAGGATGCGCCAGCGCAGTTCGGGGTCGAGCTCGGGCCCGCCGGGGACGGTGCCGTCGGCGAGCCAGGCGGCGATGGTGTCGGGGTGGGCGGCCACGTCGATGCGGTGGCGTACGGCGATCAGGCGCAGGCCGGGGTTGTCGCCGTCCTCGGTGCGGCGGATGAGGTCGCGGCACAGGTCGGAGAGGGTGGCGAGGGCGGCGGGCCGCTCCTCGGGGGTGAGGTAGCGGTCGGTGATGTAGGTGGAGGCGAAGGCGAGGACGCCCTGGACGATGGCGAGGTCCGTCTCCAGCGGGAGGTGGGCACGGGCGGCCTCCAGGTAGGCGCCGGGGGCGAGTTCGCCGTCGCGGACGGCGTCGCGCAGGGCGTTCCAGACGACCGCGCGGGTGAGCGGTTCAGGCAGGCCGGACAGCTCCTTGCGGACGGTCTCGAAGGACTCGGGGTCGAAGCGGACCTTGGCGTAGCTGAGGTCGCCGTCGTTGAGGAGGAGCAGGGCGGGCCGCTTGCCGATGGGGTGGGCGTCGGTCTGCGGGAGGTCCAGGTGGAGGCGTTCGCGCAGGACGAGCTGGCCGCCGTCGTCGCCGAGGTCCCGGTCGTAGAGGCCGGCGGCGACGCGGTGCGGGCGGCTGCCGGCGCGGTCGACGGTGAGGGCGCAGGTGCCGTGCTCGCCGGGGACGATGCGCGGGGTGAGGGTGTCGACGCCGGTGGTGCGCAGCCAGGCGTCGGCCCAGGCGTGGACGTCGCGGTCGGTGGCCGCGGCGAGGTTGTCGATGAAGTCGGCGAGGGTGGCGTTTGCGAACCTGTGCCGGGCGAAGTGGGTGTTGATGCCGGCGAGGAAGTCCTTCTCGCCGAGCCAGGTGACCAGTTGCCGCAGCGCGCTGGCGCCCTTGGCGTAGGAGATGCCGTCGAAGTTGAGCAGTGCGGAGGCGGTGTCGTCGACGGCTTCGGGGGCGACGGGGTGGGTGGAGGGGCGCTGGTCGGCGTCGTAGCCCCAGGACTTGCGGGTGACGCCGAAGTCGGTCCAGGTGTCGGTGAAGCGGGTGGCTTCGGTGAGGGTCTGGTAGCCCATGTACTCGGCGAAGGACTCGTTCAGCCAGATGTCGTCCCACCACTTGAGGGTGACGAGGTCGCCGAACCACATGTGGGCCATCTCGTGGGCGATGACCATGGCGCGGGTCTGGCGTTCGGTGTCGGTGACGGCGGAGCGGTAGACGAATTCGTCGCGGAAGGTGACCAGGCCCGGGTTCTCCATGGCGCCGGCGTTGAACTCGGGGACGAAGGCCTGGTCGTAGGAGTCGAACGGGTACGGCTCGTCGAACTTCTCGTGGTAGCGGTCGAAGCAGGCGCGTGTGATGTCGAGGAGTTCGTCGGCGTCGGCGTCGAGGTAGGGGGCGAGGGAGCGGCGGCAGTGCAGGCCGAAGGGCAGGCCGCGGTGCTCGGTGCGCACGGAGTGCCAGGGGCCGGCGGCGACGGCGACGAGGTAGGTGGAGATGAGCGGTGTGGGGGCCGCCTTCCATACGCCGTCGGCCTGTTCGGTGATGCCGTTGGTGAGGACGGTCCAGTCCTGCGGGGCCTTCACCGACAGGTCGAAGACGGCCTTCAGATCGGGCTGGTCGAAGGCGGCGAAGACCCGCTGGACGTCGTCCAGGAAGAGCTGGGTGTAGACGTAGGTCTCACCGTCGGTGGGGTCGGTGAAGCGGTGCATGCCCTCGCCGGTGCGGGAGTAGCGCATCGTCGCGTCCACGCGCAGTTCGTGTTCGCCGGCGGTGAGGTCCTTCAGCGGGAGCCGGTTGCCGTCGAGGGCCTCCGGGTCCAGGGGGTGTCCGTCGAGGGTGACGGAGCGCAGCTCGGCGGGCTTGAGCTCGACGAAGGTGTCCCCGTCCACGCGGGCAGCGAACCTGATCAGGGTGCGGGAGTCGAAGGTGTCGTCTCCGCGGGTCAGGTCGAGGTCGATCGTGTAGCGGTGGACGTCGAGGAACTCTGCTCGGGTCTGCGCTTCGTCGCGCGTCAGTACGGACATGCGAGACATGCTGCCTGATGGCGTCGGCAACGCACAGAGGCGGATCGGTACGTGCCCGATGTCCGGTCTATGTGCGGTCCCTTTCCAGCTCCCCGGCGTGCGCCCCCATGGGCCGTTGTGTCGGTACGCGCGCGTCGGGGTGCGGCAGTCCGGGGCGGGGGTGTGCGGGGGTCTCGGTGTGCTCCCCGGTGAGGGCGCGCAGGCGGCGCACTTCCCGTTCGAGGGCGAGGTGGCGCCGGTGGGCGTCGTAGAGGTAGCGGACCTTGGTGCGCAGGGCCCAGGGGTCCACGGGCTTCAGGACGAGGTCGGCGACGCCGAGTTGGAAGGCGGTGGTGGTCAGTTCGTGGTCGGCGCCGAAGCCGGTGAGCAGGATCACGGGGATGTGCTGGGTCTGCTCCACGCGCCGCATGTAGCGCACGACCTCCAGTCCGCTGACGCCGGGCATGCGCACGTCGAGCAGGAGCAGGCCGACCTGGCCGCGCAGCACCTGTTTGAGTGCCTCGTCGCCGCTGGTGGCCCGGCTGAGCTGGTAGCCCAGCGGGGCCAGGGCGCTCTCCAGCGCGTAGAGCGTGTCCTCGTGGTCGTCGACGATGAGGATCCTGGTATCCGACGGCATGGCCCGACGCCCCTCCCTCGTGGAGGTCCAGAGTAGTCCGGGACACTGACGCGCAGTGCTCGTCAGCTGACATGCTGTGCACAGCGCAGCATGCCCCCGGACGGGCCGCCGTGTCACTCCCCCCGGGAGGGTGCGCGCGAGGTCAGTTGCCGCTCGTGCCGGAGCCGTTGAGCGCCTCGTCGGCGATGCGCTCGTGGTGGCGGATGACCTCGGCGACGATGAAGTTCAGGAACTTCTCGGCGAAGGCCGGGTCCAGCTTGGCGTCCTCGGCGAGTGCGCGCAGCCGGGCGATCTGGCGGCCCTCGCGGGCCGGGTCGGCGGGCGGCAGCTGGTGCTGGGCCTTGAGGTGGCCGACCTGCTGGGTGGCCTTGAAGCGCTCGGCGAGCATGTGGACGACGGCCGCGTCGATGTTGTCGATGCTGTCGCGCAGCCGGGCGAGCTCTTCGCGCACGGCGGGGTCGGCCTCGGGGGAACCGGTGTTGCTGGTGGTCATGGGGCGTCAGCCTACGGGGATCACGCCGGCCGGCCGCCGGCCGTCTCATCCTTCGGCGGTGAGAGCCGCTTGTGGAAGTAGATGTCCTCGTGGCCGCCGGGGACGCCCCCGATACGGGCCCGTTCCGTGAAGCCGAGCTTCGGGTAGAAGGCGGGTGCCTGGAAGCTGTAGGTGGAGACGATCATGTCGGTGCAGCCGCGCCGGGCGGCCTCCGCCTTCGCCGCGCGCATCAGCCGGCCGCCCCAGCCGGAGTGCCGCTGGTCCTCGCGCACCCACAGCATGTCCACCGAGCACAGGGTGCCCCAGGTCCAGGCGGTGAGCCCGCCCACCAGGTCGCCGGCTTCGTCGGTGACGCGGACGGAGAGCGGCTCGGTGACGGCGCCGTCGGCGGCGGCGGTGTTGAAGGCGGTCAGCTCCTCGTCGAGGCGCTTTTCGAGGTCGTCGTCCTGGCCGCCCACCCGGAGCGAAGCGGCGACGGTGTGCTGTTCGCTGGTCACGGCTCGGATTCTGCCCCGGACGCCGGGCGGTGACGACCGGTTTTCGCCGTGCCGGGGCGCGTCCGCGGCGGGGCGGGTCCTCGTACAGTGGAACCGGGTTCTGGGGCGTCTTGGGGGTGAGGCGTGGCGAACGACGGGCCGGTCGAGCACGGCTACCCGCATCTGGAGACGGTGCGGGCCGCCATCACGGCGTTGTACAAGCGGCTGTCGTACGACACCGTGCGGACGTATCCGACCAGCGTGCTCCCGGTCGACGTGGCGTTCTGCGACACCGACGACCTCCATCTGGGGGCGCAGCGGGTGGCGCACGAGCTGGTGCGGCACTACCGGCTGCCGGACGCCCGGCTGGTGGTGAGTTTCCGGGAGATGCGGCACGCGGCGAGCGTGGAGCTCGCGGCCGGGCCGGAGTACTTCGTGGAGTTGAACGACCGGTTCCGTGACCATCGGCGGGACATCGGGGCGGCCCTGGCACACGAGGTGATGCACGTGTACCTGCACCGGCTCGACCTGTCCTTCCCCGGCGTGCGGGACAACGAGATCCTCACGGACACGGCGGCGACGTACCTGGGTGCGGGGTGGCTGCTGCTGGACGCCTACCGGGAGGACGGGGCGTCCTCGCAGAAGCTGGGGTATCTCACGCCGGAGGAGTTCGGGTACGTGCTGGCCAAGCGGGCGCTGGTCTTCGGGGAGGACCCGTCGGTGTGGTTCACCAGTGCGCAGGCGTACACGGCGTACATGAAGGGGATGGAGCTGGCCCGCGGGGACGGGCAGCAGCCGCCGCTGACGGCGGCGGGGTGGGCGGGGCGGCGGCGGTACGCCCGGGACCGGCGGCACGCGCCGACGGGTCCGCCGCAGCCGGGAGTGCGCTACGCGTTCTCCCCCGACGGGGGCGGGCGGCTGCGGGTGTCGTTCCCCTGCCCCACGTGCCACCAGCGGATCAGGGTGCCGGTGCGGGGGCGGGTCCGGGCGCGGTGCGCGTTGTGCCGGAGCGTGCTGGAGTGCGACACGTGAACATCCAGGGCGACAGGTGAACGTCTAGGTTCCGTACACCGGCCCGGGCTCGGCCGCCTCGGACAGGAGCTTCCGGGCCTGTTCGCCCGCATCGGCCGGGGTCCAGCGGCCGTCCCGGTCCGTGCTCGGGCCCGGCCGCCAGCCCTCCATGACCGTGATCCGGCCGCCCTCCGCCTCGAAGACCCGGCCGGTCACCCCCGCGCTCGCCGGGGAGCCCAGCCAGACCACCAGGGGTGAGACGTTCTCCGGGGCCATGGCGTCGAAGCCGGAGTCGGGGGCCGTCATGGTGTCGGCGAAGGTGCGTTCCGTCATCCGGGTCCGGGCGGCGGGGGCGATCGCGTTGACCTGGACGCCGTAGCGCCGCAGTTCGGCCGCGGCGACCAGGGTCAGGGCGACGATCCCGGCCTTGGCGGCGCTGTAGTTCCCTTGCCCGACCGAGCCGAGCAGGCCCGCGCCGCTGCTGGTGTTGATGATCCGGGCCTCGGGCCGACGGCCGGCCTTCGCCTCGGATCGCCAGTGCGCGGCCGCGTGCCGCAGGGGCAGGAAGTGGCCCTTGAGGTGGACGCGTACGACGGCGTCGAAGTCGTCCTCGTCGAGGTTGACCAGCATGCGGTCGCGCAGGAAGCCCGCGTTGTTGACGAGGGTGTCGAGCCTCCCGTACGTCTCCAGGGCGGTGCGGACGAGGGAGGCGGCGCCCTCGGCCGTGGCGATGTCGCCGCCGTGCGCCACCGCCTCGCCGCCGCCCGCGCGGATCTCCTCGACGACCCGGGTGGCGGGGCCGTCGGGTTCGGGCGTGCCGTCGAGGCCCACGCCGAGGTCGTTGACGACGAGCCGGGCGCCCTCGGCCGCGAACGCGAGCGCGTGGGCCCGGCCGAGCCCCCGGCCCGCGCCCGTCACGGCCACGACCCGGCCCGCGCAGAGACCGCTCATGTCAGCTCCCCGCTCACGTCGGCTCTCCGCTCATGTCGGCTGTTCATGTGAGCTCTCCTTGTCCTCGGCGGACGCGCGACCGGCGGTGGCCGCGTCCAGGAACGCCGGACGTTCCCCGCCCCCGTGCACCAGCAGGCTCGCCCCGCTGATGTAGGCGGCGGCGCCGGACGCCAGGAACACCGCGGCGGCACCCACGTCGGACGGCTCGGCGAGGCGGCCCAGCGGGACCGTGCGGGCCACGGCCGCGACGCCGTCCCGGTCGCCGTAGTGGAGGTGGGACCGTTCCGTGCGGACCATGCCGACGACGAGGGTGTTGACCCGGACGTCGGGCGCCCACTCCACGGCCATCGACCGGGCGAGGCTCTCCAGGCCCGCCTTGGCGGCACCGTAGGCGGCGGTGCCGGGCGAGGGGCGTGCGCCGCTGACGCTGCCGATCATGACGATCGAGCCTCTTGAGCTCCGCAGCCGGTCGTACGCGGCGAGGGAGACGGTCAGCGGAGCGAGCAGGTTGAGCTCCACCACGCGCGCGTGCCGGTCGGCGCCGGCCTCGGTGAGCAGCCGGTGGGGCGCTCCGCCCGCGTTGTTGACGAGGACGTCCACCCGGGGCAGACCCGCGAACAGGCGTAGGGCGGCGTCGGCGTCCCGGACGTCCAGCGGCATGAACTCGGTTCCGGGCAGCGGGACTTGTGGTGGCCGGCGGGCGCATACCAGGACCTCGGCGCCCGCCCGCACGAAGGCCCGCGCGATGCCGGCGCCGACGCCGCGGGTCCCGCCCGTGACGACGGCGACCTTCCCGTCCAGCTCCATGCGCTGCTACCTTTCCACCTAACAAACGTTTGGTGGAAAGGTAGCTGATGCGGCCATGGGTGTCTCCACCTCGTGCGGGGAAAAGGGCATCGCCGTCGTCACGGTCGACTTCCCGCCGGTGAACGCCCTGCCGGTGGCGGGCTGGTTCGCCCTGGCCGACGCGGTGCGCGCGGCCGGACGCGACCCGGAGGTCCGGTGCGTGGTGCTGGCCGCCGAGGGGCGCGGGTTCAACGCGGGCGTGGACATCAAGGAGTTGCAGGCGGACGACCGGGAGCACAGCGCGCTGCGCGGGGCGAACAGCGGCTGCGCGGAGGCCTTCGCGGCGGTCTACGCGTGCGAGGTGCCGGTGGTGGCGGCGGTGCAGGGCTTCTGTCTGGGCGGCGGTGTCGGCCTGGTGGGCAACGCGGACGCGATCGTGGCGAGCGAGGACGCGGTGTTCGGGCTGCCCGAGCTGGAGCGCGGCGCCCTGGGCGCGGCCACCCACCTGGCCCGGCTGGTCCCCCAGCACCTGATGCGGGCGCTGTACTACACGGCCCGTACGGCGAGCGCGGCCGAGCTGCACGCGCACGGGTCGGTGTGGCGGGTGGTGCCGCGCGCCGAACTGCCCGCCGCCGCCCTGGAGCTGGCCCGGGAGATCGCCGCCAAGGACGGCCGGCTGCTCCGCCTGGCCAAGGCGGCGCTCAACGGCATCGACCCCGTGGACGTGCGCCGTAGCTACCGCTTCGAGCAGGGCTTCACCTTCGAGGCGGGCCTCAGCGGGGTGGGCGCACGGGTGCGCGGCGCCTTCGGCGGCTCCGGCACACCCGGTGAGTCCGGCGGAGACGAACCCGACGGGCAGGAGGGAGCGCGATGAAGGACAAGACGATGCCGGCGGACGAGGCCGTGGCCCGGCTGTCCAGCGGCATGACCCTCGGCATCGGCGGCTGGGGCTCGCGCCGCAAGCCGATGGCCCTGGTCAGAGCGCTGCTCAGGTCGGAGATCACCGACCTCACGGTCGTCTCCTACGGCGGTCCGGACGTGGGCATGCTGGCCGCCGCCGGGCGGATCCGGAAGCTGGTCACCGCCTTCGTCACCCTCGACTCGATCCCGCTGGAGCCGCACTACCGGGCGGCCCGCGAGCGGGGCGCCTTCGAACTGACGGAGATCGACGAGGCGATGTTCCTGTGGGGCCTGCGGGCGGCGGCGAACCGGCTGCCGTTCCTGCCGGTGCGGGCGGGGTTCGGCTCGGACGTGATGCGGGTCAACCCCGGCCTGCGGACGGTCACCTCGCCGTACGAGGACGGGGAGACGTTCGTCGCCGTGCCCGCCCTGCGGCTGGACGCGGCCCTGGTGCACGTCAACCGAGCCGACCGCTCGGGCAACGGGCAGTACCTGGGCCCGGACCCGTACTTCGACGACCTGTTCTGCGCGGCGGCCGACACGGCGTACGTGAGCTGCGAGCGGGTCGTCGAGACGGCCGAGCTGACGAAGCAGGGCCCGCCCCAGACGCTGTTGATCAGGCGTCACACGGTCACCGGGGTGGTCGAGGCGCCGAACGGAGCGCATTTCACCTCCTGCGCGCCCGACTACGGCCGGGACGAGGCCTTCCAGAAGAGGTACGCGACCACGCCCTGGCCCGAGTTCGAGGCCGGGTTCCTCAAAGGGGACGAGCAGACCTACCAGGCGGCGGTAAGGGAGCAGACCTACCAGGCGGCCGTACGGGAGGGGACATGACCGGGCCCACCCGCGCCGAGTACTGCGTGATCGCCTGCGCCGAGGCCTGGCGGGGTGACGGCGAGGTGCTGGCGAGCCCCATGGGTCCGATCCCCTCGATCGGCGCCCGGCTGGCCCGGCTCACCTTCGCGCCGGACCTGCTGCTGACCGACGGCGAGGCCCTGCTCGTCCGCCCGGACGGGACACCCGAGGGCTGGCTGCCCTACCGCGAGCATCTGGCCTGGGTCACGGGCGGGCGGCGGCACGTGATGATGGGCGCGAGCCAGATCGACCGGTTCGGCAACCAGAACATCTCGTGCATCGGGGACTGGGAGCGGCCGAGGCGGCAGCTGCTCGGGGTGCGCGGCGCCCCGGTCAACACCCTGAACAACCCGACCAGTTACTGGATCCCGAGGCACTCCCGGCGGGTCTTCGTCGACCGTGTCGACATGGTCTGCGGGGTCGGCTACGACCGTGCGGCCGGGGCGCGCTACCACCGCATCCCGCGGGTCGTCTCCGACCTGGGCGTCTTCGACTTCGCCACCCCCGACCGCTCGATGCGGCTGGCCTCGCTGCACCCCGGCGTCACCGTCGAGCAGGTCAGGGAGGCCACGGGCTTCGAGCTGACCGTGCCGGACGAGGTGCCGGCGACGAGGGAGCCGACCGGCGAGGAGCTCCGGCTGATCCGCGAGGTCGTCGACCCGGCCGGGGCCCGGGCCCGGGAGGTCGCCGCGTGAGGGGCACGGCACTGACGCGGCTGACCGGCGTCCGCCATCCGGTCGTGCAGACCGGGATGGGCTGGGTGGCCGGTCCGCGTCTGGTCTCCGCCTCGGCGAACGCGGGCGCCCTCGGCATCCTGGCCTCGGCGACGATGACGCCGGGCCGGCTGCGTGAGGCCGTGCGCGAGGTGAAGGCGCGGACCGACGCGCCGTTCGGGGTGAATCTGCGCGCGGACGCCGCCGACGCGGGCGACCGCGTGCGGATCCTGATCGAGGAGGGCGTCCGCGTCGCCTCCTTCGCCCTCGCCCCCTCCCGGGAGCTGATCGGCGAGCTCAAGCAGGCCGGTGTGGTCGTCATGCCGACCGTGGGGGCGCGGCGGCACGCCGAGAAGGTCGCGGCGTGGGGCGCGGACGCGGTGCTCGTGCAGGGTGCGGAGGGCGGCGGTCACACCGGCGAGGTGGCCACGACCGTGCTGCTGCCGCAGGTGGTGGACGCGGTGCGGATCCCCGTCGTCGCGGCGGGCGGCTTCTTCGACGGGCGCGGGCTGGCCGCTGCCCTCGCCTACGGGGCCGCGGGGGTGGCGATGGGCACGCGGTTCCTGCTGACCTCGGACTCGACCGTGCCGGACGCGGTGAAGGCGCGGTACCTCGCGGCGACCGTGCGGGACGTGACGGTGACCCGGGCGGTGGACGGGCTCCCGCACCGCATGCTGCGGACGGAACTGGTGGCCGCCCTTGAGGACACCGGCCGGGCCCGGGCGCTGGCGCGGGCGGTGCGCGCGGCGGCCGGATTCCGGCGGCTGTCCGGGCTGACCTGGAGGCGGCTGGTGCGCGACGGGCTGGCCCTCCGGCACGGCAAGGACCTGTCCTGGAGCCAGGTGCTGCTCGCCGCGAACACGCCGATGCTGCTGAAGTCGGCGATGGTGGACGGCCGTACGGACCTGGGGGTGATGGCGTCCGGGCAGGTCGCCGGGGTGATCGACGACCTGCCGTCGTGCGCGGAGCTGGTGGAGCGGATCGTGAAGGAGGCCGACGAGACGCTGGCGCGGCTCACAGCCGTTCGATGACCGTCACGTTGGCCTGGCCGCCGCCCTCGCACATGGTCTGCAGGCCGTACCGGCCGCCGGTGCGCTCCAGTTCGTGCAGCAGGGTCGTCATCAGCTTGACGCCGGTCGCGCCGAGGGGATGGCCCAGGGCGATCGCGCCGCCGTTGACGTTGACCCGGTCCGGGTCGGCGCCGGTCTCCTTCAGCCAGGCCAGGACGACCGGTGCGAAGGCCTCGTTGATCTCGACGAGGTCGATGTCGTCGATGGTCAGGCCGGTCTTCTTCAGGGCGTGGGCGGTGGCCGGGATCGGGGCGGTGAGCATCCGGATCGGGTCCTCGCCGCGCACCGAGAGGTGGTGCACACGGGCGCGGGGGGTGAGCCCGTGGTCGCGCACGGCCCGCTCGGAGGCCAGCAGCATCGCCGCCGCCCCGTCGGAGACCTGTGAGGAGCAGGCGGCGGTGACGGTGCCGCCGTCGAGGACCGGCCCCAGCCCGGCCATCTTCTCCAGGGAGGTGTCCCGGCGCGGGCCCTCGTCGGCGGTGACCTCCCCGTACGGCACGGTCTCGCGGCCGAAGCGCCCCTCGTCGACGGCCCGCACCGCCCGCCGATGGGAGCGCAGGGCGAATTCCTCCTGGTCCTGCCGGCTGATCCCCCACTTCGCGGCGATCATCTCGGCGCCCACGAACTGGTTCACGGGCTTGTCCCCGTACCGGGCCCGCCAGCCGGCACTGCCCGCGAAGGGGCCCTGCGTCAGCCCGAGCGGTTCGGCGGCCTGCCGGGTGGCGAAGGCGATGGGGATCATCGACATGTTCTGCACCCCGCCCGCCACCACCAGGTCCTGGGTGCCGGACAGCACGGCCTGCGCGGCGAAGTGCACGGCCTGCTGCGAGGAGCCGCACTGCCGGTCGACGGTCACGCCCGGCACCTCCTCGGGCAGCCCGGCCGCCAGCCAGCAGGTCCGGGCGATGTCCCCGGCCTGCGGCCCGACCGCGTCCAGGCAGCCGAGGACGACGTCCTCCACGGCGGCCGGGTCGGCGCCCGAGCGGTCCATCAGCTCCGCCAGGACGTGCGCGCCGAGGTCGGCCGGGTGGACCGCGCTCAGCCCTCCCCCGCGCCGCCCGACGGGCGTGCGGACCGCTTCGACGATGTAGGCCTCGGCCATGACGACTCCCTCGCACCTAGGGGTTATTCACGTACGGCGATCCCGTCCAGCACCATCGACAGGTACTGCCGGGCGATCTCCTCCGGGCTGTGCTGTCCGCCCGGCCGGTACCAGGACGCGGCGACCCAGACCGTGTCGCGCACGAACCGGTAGGTGAGCCGGACGTCGAGGTCGGCCCGGAAGGCCCGCTCGGCGACGCCGCGCTCCAGCGTGGACAGCCAGGCCTTCTCGAACCGGCGCTGCGACGCGGCGAGGAAGGCGAACCGCTCCTGCGCCACGAGCTGTTTGCTCTCCTTCTGGTAGATCGCGACGGCCGCGCGATGCCGGTCGATCTCCCGGAACGACTCGGTGACCAGGGCCTTCAGCGTCTCGCGCGGTCCGAGCCCGGCGCCGAGGACGGTGTCGTAGCCGTCCCACAGCTCGTCCAGGAAGGTGCGCAGGATCTCCTCCAGCATCGATTCCTTGGAGTCGAAGTGGTAGTAGAGGCTGCCTGCGAGCATCCCCGCGTGGTCCGCGATCTTTCGGACGGTGGTGGCGTTGTAGCCCTGTTCGGCGAAGACCTCGGCGGCGGTGTCGAGGAGTTCACGGCGGCGCGCGGGCGCTGCGGCGCTCACCTGGGGCTTCTTCTTGGTCGGCACATCGTCCATTGTCCTAGGCGTGTTGACTGCTGACGGCGACGACCTCGCCCGTCATGTACGAGGAGTAGCCGGACGCCAGGAACACGATCACGTTGGCCACCTCCCAGGGCTCGGCGTACCGCCCGAAGGCCTCGCGCCCGGTCAGTTCCGCCAGCAGGTCCGCCGAGGTCACCTTCACCAGGTGCGGGTGCATGGCGAGGCTCGGCGAGACGGCGTTGACCCGGACGCCGTACGCGGCCGCCTCCAGTGCCGCGCACCGGGTCAGGGCCATCACCCCGGCTTTCGCGGCGGCGTAGTGCGCCTGTCCCGCCTGGGCGCGCCAGCCGACGACGGAGGCGTTGTTGACGATCACGCCGCCCTGCGACTCCCGCATCAGGCGCAGGGCGGCGCGGGTGCACCGGAAGGTGCCGTTCAGTGTCACGTCCAGGACGCGGGACCACTGCTCGTCGGACATGTCGGCGAGCTCCGCGGTGCCGCCCAGACCGGCGTTGTTGACCACGACGTCGAGGCGCCCGTGCTCCGCGGCCGCCGTCGCGAAGAGGACGCGCACCTGTTCCTCGTCGGTGACGTCGCAGGGCACCGCGGTGACCGACCGCCTGCCGAACTCCCCGGCCAGCAGCGCCTCGAATTCCTTGAGGCGTCGCGTGTGCGCGTCGCTGATCAGGACGCGGGCCCCCTCCTCCAGGAAGCGCCGCGCCGTGGCCCCGCCGATCCCCGCACCGGCCGCCGCGGTGACGACGGCGGTCCGCCCCTTCAGCAGGCCGTGCCCGGGCACGTACGCCGGGCTCTCGACGTCTGTCATGGGCTCACGCTAACCTACCAAACACTTGTTAGGGAAGGAGGGGCGGTCATGGACCTGGCGTTCTCCCCGGCGGACGAGGCGTTCCGCGCCGAGGTGCGGCAGTGGCTGCACACACACGTGCCGCGCGCGCCCCTGCCCTCCCTGGAGACCAAGGAGGGCTTCGCCGCGCACCGCTCCTGGGAGGCGCAGCTCGCCGCGGACCGCTGGTCGGTCGTCAACTGGCCCTCGCGCTACGGCGGGAGGGACGCGGGGCTGCTGCGGTGGCTGCTCTTCGAGGAGGAGTACTGGGCGGCGGACGCACCGGGCCGGGTCGGCCAGAACGGCATCCAGCTGCTCGCCCCCACCCTCCTCGACCACGGCACCGAGGAGCAGCGGACCCGGATCCTGCCCCCGATGGCCTCCGGCGAGGTGATCTGGGCGCAGGCCTGGTCGGAGCCCGAGGCCGGTTCCGACCTGGCGTCCCTGCGGGCGAGGGCCGTGCGCACGGACGGCGGCTGGCTGCTGACCGGCCAGAAGACCTGGTCCTCGCGGGCCGCGTTCGCCGACCGCGCCTTCGGTCTGTTCCGCAGCGACCCGGACGCGGCCAGACCCCACCAGGGCCTGACGTACCTGATGTTCGGTCTGCGTGCCCCGGGGGTCACGGTCCGCCCGATCGAGCGCCTCGACGGCAAGCCGGCCTTCGCGGAGCTGTTCCTGGACGAAGTCTTCGTGCCCGACGAGGACGTGATCGGCGAGCCGGGCCAGGGCTGGCGGATCGCGATGTCGACGGCGGGCAACGAACGCGGGCTGATGCTCCGCTCCCCCGGCCGTTTCCTCGCCTCGGCCCGCCGGCTGGAGGAGCTGTGGCGGCGGCAGGGCCGGCCGGCGTCCGCGCGGGACCGGGTGGCCGACGCCCTGATCGGCGCCCGCGCCTACCAGCTCTTCACCTACGCGGCCGCCTCCCGCCTCCTGGACGGCGAGAGCGCCGGCCCCGAGTCGAGCCTCAACAAGGTCTTCTGGTCCGAGCTGGACATCGCGCTGCACGAGACGGCCCTCGACCTGCTCGGCCCGGAGGGCGAGATGGCCGACACCGACTGGGCGGAGCGATACGTCTTCGCCCTCGCCGGGCCCCTCTACGCGGGCACGAACGAGATCCAGCGGGACATCATCGCCGAGCGCCTGCTCGGCCTGCCGAAGGGGCGCCGCTGATGCCGGGCGCTCTGTGGAAGGGGCACGTGTGATGCGCTTCCTCCTCGATGCCGAGCAGCGGGCCTTCGCCGCGTCGCTGGACGCCCTGCTGACGGCGGCGGACACCCCGGCGGTGATCCGGGACTGGAGCCGGGGTGACCATGCGAGCGGGCGGGCGCTGTGGTCCCGCGTGGCGGACGCGGGCGTGTTCGCGCTGGCGGTGCCGGAGGCGTACGAGGGGCTGGGACCGCGGCCGGTCGAACTGGCCGAGGCCTTCGTGGAGCTGGGGCGGCACGCGGTGCCGGGGCCTGTCGTCGAGACGGTCGTGGCGGCGGTGCTCCTCGAGGGCGCGGACCCGGGGACGGCGAAGCGGCTGCTGCCGGCGCTGGCGTCCGGGCAGACCATCGCGACGGTGGCGCCCGAGGGGGCGTACGCCCTGGACGGCGACGCGGCCGCCCTCCGGATCTCCTGGGAGCCCGACCGCATCCGCCTCTCCCCCGGCCACGGCCCCGTCCGCGGACGACGCCCTCACCTGGGCCCGCCTCGCCACCGCCGCACAGGCCCTCGGCGTGGGCCTGGCACTCCTCGACAGAACGGTCGGATACGTCGGGCAGCGCACCCAGTTCGGCGTCCCGGTCGGATCCTTCCAGGCGGTCAAGCACCGGCTGGCCGACGCGAGGATCGCCCTGGAGTTCGCGCGCCCGCTGGTGTTCGGCGCCGCGCTGACCATGGAGCCGGCCGACGCCGCCGCCGCCAAGGCCGCGGCGTGCGAGGCGGCGTACACCACCGCCCGGACCGCGCTGCAACTGCACGGGGCGATCGGCTACACCGCCGAGTACGGCCTGTCGCTGTGGCTCGCCAAGGCCCGGGCCCTGCGCACCGCCTGGGGCGCGCCCGAGGAGTGCCGGGCCCTGGTCCTCAGTGCCGGTGATCGCCGCCGGTGACCTCCCGGTACTCGGCCACGGTCGGCTTCTCGATCCGCGCATCGGGCCCGTACATGGCCTTCGCGAGCCGGGCGCGCAGCCGCTCGGACCGCTTGACCTTGCGGCGGACACCCCCCGCGTCGGCCTCGCGCCCGACCGCGTACGGCGGGAGCTGCTCGTGCTGGGTGA
This sequence comes from Streptomyces sp. WAC04114, assembly GCF_019733245.1. Taxonomy (NCBI): domain Bacteria; kingdom Bacillati; phylum Actinomycetota; class Actinomycetes; order Kitasatosporales; family Streptomycetaceae; genus Streptomyces; species Streptomyces sp. WAC04114. Next base: position 19,111 of record NZ_JAIGQA010000072.1, on the reverse strand, counting down.
GCGTGTGCAGCTCGGCCTGCGCGAGGGGCTCGTGGACCTCGAGGTACTCGCCGGTCGGCAGTCGCTTGACGGTGCCGGTCTCCCTGCCGTGCAGCACCTTGGCGCGGTCGCGGCGCTGCAGGCCCATGCAGATCTTCTTCGTGACGACGAAGGCGACGACCGGCAGCACGAAGACGCCGATCCGCACGAACCAGGTGATCACGTTGATGGACAGATGCAGATGGGTGGCGACGATGTCGTTGCCGCCGCCGATCAGCAGCACCGCGTACAGGGTCAGCCAGGCCACGCCGAGGCCGGTGCGCACGGGCGCGTTGCGCGGCCGGTCCAGGATGTGGTGCTCGCGTCTGTCGCCGGTGATCCACGCCTCGATGAAGGGGTAGAGGCCGAGGGCGAGCAGGATCAGCGGGAACAGCGAGAAGGGGATGAACACACCCAGGGCGAGCGTGTGCCCCCAGAAGTTGATCTCCCATCCCGGCATCACCCGGATCAGGCCCTCGGAGAACCCGAGGTACCAGTCGGGCTGGGCACCGGTGGTGACCAGGTCGGGGCGGTAGGGGCCGAAGGCCCACACGGGGTTGATCTGGGCGATGGCGCCCATCACCGTCAGGACGCCGAAGACGAGGAAGAAGAAGCCGCCGGCCTTGGCCATGTAGACGGGCAGGAAGGGCATCCCGACGACCGACCGCTCCTTGCGCCCGGGGCCGGGGAACTGGGTGTGCTTGTGGTAGAAGACCAGGATCAGATGGGCGGTGACCAGGCCCAGCATGATCCCGGGCAGCAGCAGGATGTGGACGGGGTACAGCCGCGAGATGATGTCCTCGCCGGGGAACTCGCCGCCGAACAGGAAGAACGACAGATACGTCCCGACGATCGGGATCGACAGGATCGCGCCCTGGGCGAAGCGGATGCCGGTGCCGGACAGCAGGTCGTCGGGGAGGGAGTAGCCAGTCAGGCCGGTGATGATGCCGAGCATCAGCAGGGTCCAGCCGAAGAGCCAGTTCAGCTCGCGCGGCTTGCGGAAGGCGCCCGTGAAGAACACCCGCATCATGTGCACCAGCATGCCGGTGATGAAGACCAGGGCCGCCCAGTGGTGGATCTGGCGGATGAGCAGCCCGCCGCGCACATCGAAGCTGATGTCCAGCGTGGACTCGAACGCCTTGCTCATGAGCACGCCGTTGAGCTCCGTGTAGGAGCCGTTGTAGACGACCTCCTGCATGCTGGGCTCGAAGAACAGGGTGAGGTAGACGCCGGTGAGGATCAGCACGACGAAGCTGTAGAGGGTGACCTCGCCCAGCATGAAGGACCAGTGGTCCGGGAAGACCTTGCGCATGTTGGCCTTGGCCAGGCCGTAGAGCCCGAGCCGTCCGTCCGCCCAGTCGGCGAGCTTCTCGCCCTTGCCGGCGGGAGGCCTCCGGTCCGCGGAGTCCGTCCCGTACACCCGTCGTGCGCCGTCGTCGCCCATACGTCGTCGCCTCCCCGTCGGATCCTTCCCAGCGTGGCACGGTGTCGCGGCCGTGCAAACGGGCGTGGGCCAAGGGGCGGGGCGGTTGGGCCAGGGGAGCGAGCCCCGGTCAGCGGCTGCCGGGGTCCCTGACGATGCCCTGGGCCCGCGCGGCCACCAGCCACTTCGGGAACTCGCCGACCAGCCGGTCGTACAGCTCGGTGTCCGAGACCTTCCGGGGGTCCTCCCCCGCGTGGAAGAACCCCGCGTTGTCGACGACCCGCTTGCCCGGCACGGCCAGCTCGTCCAGCTTGCGCAGGAAGTCGAACTGCTTGCTGCCCGGGTCGCCGAACCCGATGAACTGCCAGAACAGCGGCAGCTTCGCCGCCTTGCACAGGTACCGCTCGGCGGCGAGCTTGTTGATGGGCCCGCCGTCGGTCTGGAAGACCACCAGGGCGGGCTCGGCCGCCCCGCTGTCGAGGTAGTGGTCGATCATGGCGTCCATCGCCAGGTGGTAGCTGGTCTTCCCCATGTGCCCGAGCCCGGCCACGATCCGCTCGATCTTCCCCCGGTGATCGGCGAGCGCGATGTCGGTGACGGCGTCGACATCGGTGGAGAAGAACACCACGGGCACGCTGCCGTCGTCGTCCAGGTGCGCCGAAAGACCGAGCACCCGGTCGGCGAGCGCCTGCACACTGCCGTCCTTGTAGTAGGGCTTCATCGAGCCGGAGTAGTCGACCACGAGGTAGACCGCCGCCCGCAGCCCGTCGAGACCGTGCTTGGTGAGGGACACCCCGGCGCTCTTGTAGAGGTCCACCAGGGCGGGGGCGGTCTCCTGCACCTTGCTCAGACTGATCGCGACCATGGGCGGCATCCTCTCACTCCTCGGCGACCACTCCGATCGCTCCTGAACCACCGCCCCCTTCACTCCTCCTCGACGACCGCACCGTCGCTCAGTTCCAGCACCCGGTCGGCCAGGCCGAGGAGTTGAGGATCGTGGGTGGCGACCAGGGCCGTGACGCCCTCGCTGCGGACCACGGCCCGCAGCAGTTCCATCACGGCCAGGCCGGTGGCGGCGTCGAGCTGGCCGGTCGGCTCGTCGGCGAGCAGCAGGGCCGGGCTGTTGGCGAGTGCCCGGGCGATGGCGACCCGCTGCTGCTGCCCGCCGGAGAGCTCGGCGGGCCGCTGTGTCTCGTGGCCGGCCAGCCCCACCAGGGCCAGCAGCAGCGCCACCCGCTCCTCGCGCTCGCGCGGCTCGGCCCGGCGCAGCCGCAGCGGCACGCCCACGTTCTCGGCGGCGGTGAGGATGGGGATGAGCCCGAAGGACTGGAAGACGAAACCGATCCGGTCCCGGCGCAGTTCCAGCAGCTCGCTCTCGCCGAGCGCGGACAGGTCGGTGCCGTCCACCACGACACGGCCGCGCTGCGGGGAGTCGAGGCCGCCGATCAGATGGAGCAGCGTCGACTTGCCGGAGCCCGACCGGCCCTTGAGGGCGACGAGTTCACCGCGCCGGACGGAGAAGGAGGCCCCGCGCAGCGCGTGCACGGCCGCGGCCCCCGTGCCGTAGGAGTGGTGCAGGTCCTCCACCCGCAGCATCGGCTCCCCGGGCGCGTCGCCGACGAGGGCGGCGCCGGGTCCCGGGCTGGTGTTCTCGGTCATCACCGCATCCCATAGGAACCGGTCCGCGTGGTCAAGAGCGGGACGACCGGCGTTCGAACTCATGTGCCGGGCTGAGAACTCCGTGATATGCATGCCGGGTTGGGGGAACTGCGGCTCGCGCGACGGGTGGGGGAAGAGTGACGGGCTTACTGCTGCTGCGCCTGCGCGCGCACCGGCTGCTGCTCACCGCCGCCCTGCTCGCCGTCCTGCTGACCACCTCGGTCCTCGCCGCCCTGACGGCCTACTCCGGCTCCGTCGGGGACGCGGCGCTGCGCGGCGCCCTGAGCGGACGGGCCGCGGCCTCCGCCTCCCTCGTCGTCGAGGCGGACGTGCCCCGGGAACGGCGGGACGCGGCGCAGCAGGCCGTGGCGCGCGGGGCGCGGGACGCGTTCGGCGGGCTGCCGGTGACCGTGCGGAGGCTGGAGCGGTCCGGGCCGTACGCGCTGCCCCGGTCCCTGCAGAGTGCCGAGGCCCGCGCCGGGGACCCCGACCTCACGCACCTCGCGGCCCTCGACCGGTCACGGATCGAGCTGCTCTCGGGCACCCTGCCGGGCCCGCCCCCGGCGTCCCGTACGGCCGCCGTGCCCGTGGCCCTGCCCGAGGCGGCCGCCGACCGGCTGAAGCTGCGGCCCGGAGCGCGGATCACGCTGACCGACCGGCTGGGCGGCGATCCGCTCCGGGTCCGGGTGACCGGTGTGTACCGGGCGGCCGACGGCTCCGATCCCTACTGGCAGGCCGACCCGCTCGGCGGACGGGGTGTCCGCACCGTCGCCTTCACCACGTACGGGCCGCTGCTGACCCACGGGTCGGTGCCCGCCTCGGGCCGCGTCTCCGAGGACGTCACCGGCTGGGTGGCGACGGCCGGCTTCCGCACCCTGACGACCGACGGCATCGGCGCGCTGCGTTCGGCGGCGGTCCACGCGGCCGGGGCGCTGCGCGCGGACCCGGCGCTCGGGGGCGACGCGGATGTGCGCACGGGACTGCCCGAGGTGCTCGACCGTACCGAGCGGGGCCTGCTGGTGTCCCGGTCCACGCTGATGATCGTCTCGGTGCAGTTGGTGCTGCTCGCCGGGTACGCGCTGCTGCTGGTGGCCCGGCTGCTGGACGGCGAACGGGCGGGTGAGACCGAGCTGCTGCGGGCCCGGGGCGGATCGCGCGGGCGGATCGCCGGGCTCGCCGCGCTGGAGGCGCTGCTGCTGGCGGCACCGGCCGCCGTCTGTGCCGCGCTGCTGTCGGGCCCGCTGGCCCGGCTGCTCGCCCGCTGGTCCTCGCTCGACCGGATCGGGCTGCGGCTCGACACCGCCCCGGTGGGCCTGGTGTGGCTGGTCGCGGGCGGGGTCGCGGCGGCCTGCGCGGTGGCGGTGGTGGCGCCCGCGCTCGCGGCGACGACGGGAACTCCCGTACGGCTGCGACGGGTGCGGGCCGCGACGTCGGCCGCGCCCGTGCGGGCCGGGGCCGACGTGGGGCTGCTGCTGATCGCGGGTGTGGCGTACTGGCAGCTCGACCGGCAGACCGTCGCGACCGGCGGCGGGGTGCTCAGCCGGGACCGGGCCGGGGAGCTGGGCATCGATCCGCTGCTGGTCGCGGCGCCCGCGCTGGCGCTGCTGGCGGGCACGGTCCTGACGCTGCGTCTGCTGCCGCTCGCGGCCCGGGTCGCGGAGCGGCGCTCCGCGAGCGGGCGTGGACTGCCGGCCGCACTGGCGGGCTGGCAGTTCAGCCGCCGCCCGCTGCGCGGGGCGGGCCCGGTGCTGCTGCTGGTCATCGCCGTGGCGACGGGCATGCTGGCGATCGGGCACGGCGCGTCCTGGGACCGGTCGCAGGACGACCAGGCCGACTTCAGGACGGGTGCCTCCGTACGGGTGCTCGACCACCGGCCGGGCAGCCCCGGGCAGACGGGCCTCTACGCGGCGCTGCCCGGCTCCGTGGACGCCGCTCCCGCGCACCGCGCCACCGTGAGCCTGTCCGGGGACCGCCGGGCGACGGTCCTCGCCCTGGACACGGCACACGCCCGGGACGGAATGCTCCTGCGCGACGACCTCTCCGAGGAGCCCCCGGCACGGCTGTTGCGGGCCCTGGCGCCGCCCGCGCCGGACCGGGACCGGGCCGTGCGGCTTCCCGACGACACCCGGCGGATCGCCCTCGACGTGCGGATCACCGACGAGCGGGCCCGGACCGGGCGCTCCCTCTCCGATCGCGCACCGCTGCTCACGGTGGTCGTCGAGGACCGGTACGGCATCGCGTACCGGCTGGGTGGCGGCACCGTCCCGGTGGACGGCCGGGTCCACCGGATCACGCTCGACCTGGACACGACCGCGGCGGGCCGCCGGGCGGCCCCGGCCGGGCCGTTGCGGCTGACCGGGTTGCAGCTCGACGACACCTCTCCCGCCGACCGCCCCGAACGACACCGGTTCACCGTCGAACGGTTGCTCGCCGCCGGCGCCGACGGCTCCGCGCGGACCGTCCCGGTGCCTGCCGGGACGCGCTGGCAGGGCAACCGGGTCGTGACGCAGAACGGCGAGGTCGTCACCCGTGCGGCCACCAGGCCCGCCGCGTCGGGGAGCACGCCGCTGGCCGTGTCGTACGGCACCGGCGCAGACCGCGGCGACGGCTACGGCGCCCAGCCGGTCTACACCGTCCGCGTCGACACGGCCGGGGCCGAGGTGCCGCGCAGCCTCTCTGCCGTCGCCGGCCGGGACTTCCTGCGAGCGGCGGGAGCCCGGCCCGGCGACACCATCGACGTACCGCTGTCCGGGGAACAACTGCGGGTGCGGATCGTGCGGTCGGTCCAGGAGCTGCCGACGACCGCCACCGACGTGGCCGGGGAGTCCTTGTCCGGCGGGGCGCTGCTGCTCGATCTGCGGGCCGTCGGCGCCGTGCTGGCGCAGCGGGGCGGCACTCCGCTCACCCCCACCGAGTGGTGGGTGAGCACCGCGCCCGGCACGGAGGCCGAGGTCGCCGCGGCGCTCAGGGCGCGTCCCGACGTCGAACCCGGGCAGGTGCTGGTGCGGGACGAGACCGCGGCCGAGCTGCTGCGTGACCCGCTCGGTGCCGGTCCGCGCTCGGCGCTGGCGGCGGTGGCGGTGGCCGCCGTGGCCCTCGCTGCCGGGGGGTTCGCGGTGAGCGCCGCCGGTGCGCGGCGGGAGCGGTCCGCGGAGTTCGCGGTGCTGCGCGCCCTGGGTGCGCCCCGCCGGGATCTCGCCCGGCTGGTCGCCACCGAGCAGAGCCTGCTCATCGGTGCCGGGCTGCTCGCCGGGCTCGGCCTCGGCACGGTGCTGACCCGGGCCGTCGTCCCGCTGATCGTGCTGACCTCCGGTGCCTCTCGGCCTCTCCCGCCGGTCCTGGTCGAGCTGCCGGTGCCTCAGGTGGCGTTGCTCCTCGCGGGGGTGGCGGCCCCACTGCTGCTGATCACCGTCGTGGCGGCGCTGCGCCGTACGGAGCCGGCGGTCGCGCTCCGCCACCAGGGGGAGGGCTGATGCCGCCGAACGCGCCGGGAGCTTCCTGGGTGCGGACCCGGTTGCGGGCCGCGCCCTGGCCGGCCGCCGTCTTCGGTGTGCTGGTGCTGGTCACGGCGTTCCTCGCGGCCGTCCTGCCCCGGGCCGTCGAGGCGTACGAGACGGACGGGCTGCGCGAGGCCGTCGCGACGGCCGCCCCCGAGTCGACCGTGCTGGAGCTGGAGACGGAGCAGCCCGGTCTCAACCGTGCGGAGGAGGCCCGGGCCGACGAGTTCCGGCCGGAGGCCCTCGCGGCGGTCGACGCCCAGGCAAGGGCGCTGCTGCCCGCGCCGCTGCGGGTGGACCCGGCCGAATCGGCGTACGGGGTGCGGACCGGCAAGAGCCTTCAGGCGCTGGACGCGTGGCTGCCCCGGCCCGACGGGTTGCCGCCCCGGTTCACCCTGCTCGCGCAGTCGGACGCGGCCGGCCACGCCACCGTGCGCGAGGGCCGGCTCCCCACCGCCGACGGCTCGGTGAGCATGGACACCCGGACGGTGGAAGGGGCCGTGACCGCCGAGACGGCCCGGACGCTGCGGCTGCGGGCCGGCTCGACCCTCACGCTGGACGGCTTCATGAACGGACCGCTGACCGTCCGCGTCACCGGCATCCTCCAGCCCCGGCATCCGGAGCGGAGCTACTGGTCCGCGGAACCGAACCTGCGGACACCGGCCATGGCGAGCGACGGCGGCCGTCCGCCGCAGTTCTACTGGGAGGCGGGCGTCCTGCTGGCGCCGGGTGCCGCGCCGGCCCTGCTCGGCGGTCAGGGCGAGCCGGAGCGCTACTGGCGGTTCGCGCCCGCGACCGGGCGGCTCACCGGGGCGGACACCTCGTCGCTGGTCGACCGGATCGCGTCCCTGGAGGACGGGCCCGCCCTGGTGCGGATGCGCGCCGTCGCCGGTCCGACCGCGCAGCTGTCCACCGGCTTGGAGCAGGTCGTGGGCACCTATACCGAGACGCGTGACGCCGTCGCGCCGGTGGTCGCCGTGGCGGCCTTCGGGATCAGCGCGGTCGCCTTCGTCGTCCTGGCCATGAGCGGGGGCCTGACCGCCGCCCGCCGCGACGCCGAACTCGCCCTGCTGCGGGCCCGGGGCGGTTCCCTGAGCGGCATCGCCGGGCGGCTGCTGGCCGAGAACGCCGTGCCGGCGCTGCCCGCCGCGGCCTGCGGTCTGCTGCTCGCGGTACTCGTCGTGGACGAGGCCCGGCTGCTGCCCGCCGTCCTCGGGGCGGGTGCCGTGGCGCTGCTCGCCTGTGCCGCACTCCCGGTGCGGGCGGCGCTGGCGCACCGCAGGCCGCGAGCGCACCAGGGGCGCGACGACCTGGCCGGGGCCGGGCCCGGTGGACGCCGTACCGTCGCCGAACTGACCCTGCTGGTGCTGGCGGCCGGCTCGGTGCTGACGCTGCGCCGCCGGGGCCCGGCCGGGGACGGTGATCTGCTGGTGAGCGCCGCCCCGGTGCTCGTCGCCCTGGTCGCGGCGCTGGTCCTCGTCCGGCTGTATCCGCTGCCCCTGCGGTGGGCCGCCGGTCCGGCCGGGCGGCGGCGCGGCGTGGTCGGCTTTCTGTCGCTGGCCCGCGCCGGCCGCTCACCGGCGGCGGTGGCCACGCTGCCGCTGCTCGCCCTGCTGACGGCGCTGACGACGGCCGCGTTCGGGGGGACCGTGCTGGCGGGTGTGGCGGATGCCCGGGACCGGGCCGCGCTGCTGGCGACGGGCGCGGACGCGCTGGTCGCCACCGCCGACGGTGCCCCGCTCCCGGCGGGCCTGGCGCGGTCGGTGGGGGAGGTGACGGGCGTGCGGCAGGTCACGGCCGTGGGCATCGCGTTCGCCTCGGAGCGCGCGTCCGACGAGGCGCGGTCGCTGACCGTGGCCGGGGTCGAGCCGGAGTCGTACGGGGAGTTGGCCGGGCGGATGGGGCTCGGCGGCTTCGCGGCCGACCGGCTGCGGATGCGAGGCGGGGTGCTGGACGCGGTCGCCTCCCGGGAGGTCGCCGAGCGGCTCGGGCGGGCGCCGCGCCGGATCGTGACCGACGCCGGGCCCCTCACGGTGCGGATCACCGCGGTGCGTCCTCGGACTCCGGCCGTGCCCGAGGGCGAGTTCCTCCTGGTCGACGCGGCGGGCCTGAAGGGCTCCCCCGGCCCGTCGGTCCTGCTGGCGGCCGGTGCCGGGCTGGACGCGAAGGCGCTGCGGGCGGCCGTGCGCGGCGCCGGCCCGGACCTCTCGGTGACCCTGCGCGGCGAGGAGCGCGCGGCGCTGTCCGACGCGCCGTTGCAGACCGGCGCCGAACGGATCTACGTCTGGGCCGTCGCCGCGGGCGCGGGCTACGCCGTGCTCGCCCTGGTGCTCGGGCTGCTGCGGTCCGCGCCGGAACGGGCCGCCCTGCTGGCCCGGCTGCGCACCCTCGGCATGACGACCCGCCAGGGGCGGCACCTGCTCGGCCTGGAGGCGCTGCCCCAGACGGTGCTCGCCGCGGCCGGGGGCATGGCCGTCGGCTGGGCCACGGTGGGGCTGCTCGCCCCCGGCATCGACCTGGACCGGCTCGCGCTGGCGGACACGTCAGGCGTGACGCCGCCGGATGCCGTGCTGCGCGCCGACCTGTGGTCACTGGCCCTGCCGGCCGCGGGCGCGGTACTGCTGGCCGGGGCGGTGGCCGTCGCGCAGGCCTGGTGGGCCGGACGCCGGACACCGATCACTCACCTCAGGGCGGGAGACATGCGATGAGCTCTACGACGGATTCGCTCACGGAGCTTCAGCGGCGCGCGGCGCAGCACCGCGACCGGCCCGCCCACGGGCACGACGCGCTGATCGCCTGCGACCGGCTGGTGCGGATCTTCGCCCGGCGCGGCGGCGGGGACGCCGTGGAGGTGCAGGCGCTGCAGGGGCTCGATCTGCTGGTGCGGGAGGGCGAGTTGATGGCCCTGGTGGGGGCGTCGGGCAGCGGCAAGTCGACGCTGATGAACATCCTGGCGGGCCTCGACGTCCCGACCGCGGGCGCGGCGAGGGTCGCCGGCCGCGATCTGCTGACGATGGATGCCAAGGCCCGGCTGCGGTACCGGCGTGAGGTGGTGGGCTTCGTCTGGCAGCAGACGGCGCGCAATCTGCTGCCGTATCTGACGGCCGCGCAGAACGTCGCCCTGCCCATGCAGCTGGCGGGCGTCTCCCGGCGGAAGCGGGCCGGGCGGGCGGACGAGCTGCTGTCGCTGCTCGGTGTCGCGGAGTGCCGGGACCGGCGTCCGCAGGCGATGTCCGGTGGCCAGCAGCAGCGCGTCGCGATCGCAGTCGCCCTCGCCAACGCCCCCGCCGTCCTCCTCGCCGACGAGCCGACCGGCGAGCTGGACTCGGCGACCGGGCAGCAGGTCTTCGCGGCGTTCCGCCGGGCCAACGAGGAGCTGGGCACGACGATCGTGATCGTCACGCACGACCAGGCGGTGGCCGGCGAGGTCCGACGCACGGTCGCGATCCGCGACGGCCGCACCTCGACGGAGGTGCTGCGCCGCACGGAGGTCGACGAGACGGGCCGGGAGTCCCTGGTGGCCCGCGAGTACGCGATGCTCGACCGCGCGGGCCGCCTGCAGCTCCCGGCCGAGTACACCGCGGCCCTGGGCATGGCGGACCGGGTGCTGCTGGAGCTGGAGGAGGACCACATCCAGGTGTGGCCGGACGGGCACGGGAAGGCACCCGGAACCGGGGACGAGGCCGGCTGAGGACATGCGACGGCGCCTGCCCGGGCGTCCGGTCGGGGACTGTGGGGCAGGCGCCGTCAGTGTTCCGCACGCCTTTGTGCGGGACGTTCTTGTGAGGTGCGGTCGGGACCGCGGGTGAGCTGCGGTCAGACCATCAGCGCACGGTCCGTCGGGCGGATCGGCGCCGGCAGCTCGCTCGCGCCCGTCAGCGCACGGTCCACACCGCGCGCCGCCGAGCGGCCCTCGGCGATGGCCCAGACGATGAGCGACTGGCCACGGCCGGCGTCACCGGCGACGTACACGCCGGGCACGTTGGTCCGGAAGTCGGCGTCGCGGGCGATGTTGCCGCGCTCGTCGAGCTCCAGGCCGAACTGCTCGACCAGGCCGTTGTCCCGGTCGGTGCCGGTGAAGCCCATGGCGAGGGTGACCAGCTGGGCGGGGATCTTGCGCTCGGAGCCCGGCTTCGGGGTCAGCTTGCCGTCGATGAACTCCACCTCGGTGAGGTGCAGCCACTGGACGTTGCCGTCCTGGTCGCCCTCGAAGTGGGTCGTCGAGACGGAGTAGACCCGCTCGCCGCCCTCCTCGTGGGCCGAGGTGACCTTGTACAGCATGGGGAAGGTCGGCCACGGCTGGGAGGCCGCGTTCCGCTCCTCTCCCGGGCGGGGCATGATCTCCAGCTGCGTGACGGAGGCCGCGCCCTGGCGGTGGGCGGTGCCGACGCAGTCCGCGCCGGTGTCGCCGCCGCCGATGACCACGACGTGCTTGCCCTCGGCCGAGATCGGGGGCGCCACGAAGTCGCCCTCCTGCACCTTGTTGGCCAGCGGCAGGTACTCCATGGCCTGGTAGATGCCCTTGAGTTCGCGGCCGGGCACCGGCAGGTCACGGGCCGTGGTGGCGCCGACGGCCAGGACGACCGCGTCGTAGCGCTTCTTCAGGTCCGTGGCCTTCAGGTCGCGGCCGATCTCGATGCCGGTGCGGAAGCGGGTGCCCTCCGCGCGCATCTGCTCGATGCGGCGGTTGATGTGCCGCTTCTCCATCTTGAACTCGGGGATGCCGTAGCGCAGGAGGCCTCCGATACGGTCCGCGCGCTCGTACACGGCAACCGTGTGACCGGCCCGGGTCAGCTGCTGGGCGGCGGCGAGACCCGCCGGGCCCGAGCCGACGACCGCGACGGTCTTGCCGGACAGGCGCTCCGGGATCTGCGGGGCGACGTCCCCGGTCTCCCACGCCTTGTCGATGATCGAGACCTCGACGTTCTTGATGGTGACCGGCGGCTGGTTGATGCCCAGCACACACGCCGACTCGCAGGGAGCGGGGCACAGCCGGCCCGTGAACTCCGGGAAGTTGTTCGTCGCGTGCAGACGCTCCGAAGCCGCCGCCCAGTCCTCGCGGTAGGCGTAGTCGTTCCACTCGGGGATCAGGTTCCCGAGCGGACAGCCGTTGTGGCAGAACGGGATGCCGCAGTCCATGCAGCGGCTGGCCTGCTTGCTGATGATGGGCAGCAGCGAGCCGGGAACGTAGACCTCGTTCCAGTCCTTGACGCGCTCCTCGACGGGGCGGGACTTGGCGAGCTCGCGCCCGTGGTTCAGGAAGCCCTTCGGGTCAGCCATTGATCGCCGCCTCCATCATCTTCTCGTGGGTCTCGGTCTCGGAGAGACCGGCTCGCTCGGCGGCGTCCTTGGCGGCGAGCACTGCCTTGTAGGTGCTGGGGATGATCCTGCTGAACCGCTCGACGGCGGTGTCCCACTCGGCCAGGAGCTTCTCGGCGACGGTGGAGCCCGTCTCCTCCTGGTGGCGGCGGACCACGTCGTGGAGCCACTGCTTGTCGGCGTCGTCCAGCGGCTCGACGGCGTCCAGGTTGCCGACGTTGACGTTGTCGCGGTCCAGGTCGATCACGTACGCGATACCGCCGGACATGCCGGCCGCGAAGTTGCGGCCCGTCTCGCCGAGGACCACCGCGTGGCCGCCGGTCATGTACTCGCAGCCGTGGTCGCCCACGCCCTCGGAGACGACCGTGGCGCCGGAGTTGCGGACGCAGAACCGCTCGCCGACCTTGCCGCGCAGGAACATCTCGCCGCCGGTGGCGCCGTAGCCGATGGTGTTGCCGGCGATGACGCTGTACTCGGCGAGGTGGTCGGCCGCGCGGTCCGGGCGGACCACGATCCGGCCGCCGGACAGGCCCTTGCCGACGTAGTCGTTGGCGTCGCCCTCCAGGCGCAGCGTGACACCGCGCGGCACGAAGGCGCCGAAGGACTGGCCCGCGGAGCCGGTGAAGGTGATGTCGACGGTGTCGTCGGGCAGGCCCGCGCCACCGAACTTCTTGGTCACCTCGTGGCCGAGCATGGTGCCGACCGTGCGGTTGATGTTGCGGATCTGCACCTGGGCGCGCACCGGCTGGGCGTCGGTGGCACCGGCCGCGGAGAGCGCGTCCGAGGCCAGCTTGATCAGCTGGTTGTCGAGCGCCTTCTCCAGACCGTGGTCCTGCGCGATCAGCTGGTGGCGCACCGCGCCCTCGGGCAGCTCGGGCACGTGGAACAGCGGCTCCAGGTCCAGGCCCTGCGCCTTCCAGTGGTCGACGGCCCGCGTGACGTCGAGGGTCTCGGCGTGGCCGACGGCCTCCTCGATGGAGCGGAAGCCCAGCTCGGCGAGGATCTCGCGGACCTCTTCGGCGATGAACTGGAAGAAGTTCACGACGTACTCGGCCTTGCCGGTGTAGCGCTCGCGCAGGACCGGGTTCTGCGTGGCGATGCCGACCGGGCAGGTGTCCAGGTGGCAGACGCGCATCATGACGCAGCCGGAGACGACGAGCGGCGCGGTCGCGAAACCGAACTCCTCGGCGCCGAGCAGCGCGGCGATGACCACGTCACGGCCGGTCTTCAGCTGACCGTCGGTCTGGACGACGATGCGGTCGCGCAGGCCGTTGAGCAGCAGGGTCTGCTGGGTCTCGGCGAGGCCGAGCTCCCAGGGACCGCCGGCGTGCTTCAGCGAGGTGAGCGGCGAGGCACCCGTGCCGCCGTCGTGGCCGGAGATCAGGACGACGTCCGCGTGCGCCTTGGAGACACCCGCGGCGACCGTGCCGACGCCGACCTCGGAGACCAGCTTCACGTGAATCCGCGCCTGCGGGTTCGCGTTCTTCAGGTCGTGGATCAGCTGGGCGAGGTCCTCGATGGAGTAGATGTCGTGGTGCGGGGGAGGCGAGATGAGGCCGACGCCCGGCGTCGAGTGCCGCGTCTTGGCGACCCACGGGTAGACCTTGTGGCCGGGCAGCTGGCCGCCCTCGCCGGGCTTGGCGCCCTGGGCCATCTTGATCTGGATGTCGTCGGAGTTGACCAGGTACTCGGAGGTCACACCGAAGCGGCCGGAGGCGACCTGCTTGATGGACGACCGGCGCGCCGGGTCGTACAGGCGCTCCGGGTCCTCGCCGCCCTCACCGGTGTTGGACTTGCCGCCCAGCTGGTTCATGGCGATGGCGAGGGTCTCGTGCGCCTCCTGGGAGATGGAGCCGTACGACATGGCGCCCGTGGAGAAGCGCTTGACGATCTCGGAGACCGGCTCGACCTCGTCGATGGAGATCGGCTGCCGGTCCGACTTGAAGCCGAACAGGCCGCGCAGCGTCATCAGCCGCTCGGACTGCTCGTTCACGCGCTCGGTGTACTTCTTGAAGATGTCGTACTTGCCGGAGCGCGTGGAGTGCTGGAGGCGGAAAACCGTCTCCGGGTCGAAGAGGTGCGGCTCGCCCTCGCGGCGCCACTGGTACTCGCCGCCTATGTCCAGCGCGCGGTGCGCCGGGGCGATGCCGGAGGCCGGGTAGGCCTTGGCGTGCCGGGCGGCGACCTCCTTGGCGACGACGTCGATGCCGATGCCGCCGATCTTGGTGGCCGTGCCGTTGAAGTACTTCTCGACGAAGGCCTCGTCGAGACCGACGGCCTCGAAGACCTGGGCGCCGCGGTAGGAGGCGACGGTCGAGATGCCCATCTTCGACATGACCTTCAGCACGCCCTTGCCGAGGGCGTAGATGAGGTTGCGGATGGCCTTCTCGGGCTCGATGCCGGGCAGGAAGGTGCCGGCGCGGACCAGGTCCTCGACGGACTCCATCGCCAGGTACGGGTTGACCGCGGCGGCGCCGTAGCCGATGAGCAGGGCGACGTGGTGGACCTCGCGGACGTCACCGGCCTCGACCAGCAGGCCCACCTGGGTGCGCTGCTTGGTGCGGATGAGGTGGTGGTGGACGGCCGCGGTGAGCAGCAGCGACGGGATCGGCGCGTGCTCGGCGTCCGAGTGGCGGTCCGACAGGACGATCAGGCGGGCGCCGTTCTCGATGGCGGCGTCGGCCTCGGCGCAGATCTCCTCGATCCGCGCGGCCAGCGCGTCACCGCCGCCGTGCACCCGGTACAGGCCGGACAGGGTCGCGGCCTTGAAGCCGGGCATGTCGCCGTCGGCGTTGATGTGGATGAGCTTGGCCAGCTCGTCGTTGTCGATCACCGGGAAGGGCAGCAGGACGCTGCGGCAGGAGGCCGCGTTGGGGTCGAGCAGGTTGCCCTGGGGGCCCAGCGACGAGCGCAGGGAGGTGACCAGTTCCTCGCGGATGGCGTCCAGCGGCGGGTTGGTGACCTGCGCGAACAGCTGGGTGAAGTAGTCGAAGAGCAGGCGCGGGCGGTCCGACAGCGCGGCGATCGGCGAGTCGGTGCCCATGGAGCCGATCGGCTCGGCGCCGGCCTTGGCCATCGGCGCGAGGAGGACGCGCAGCTCCTCCTCGGTGTAGCCGAAGGTCTGCTGGCGGCGGGTGACCGAGGCGTGCGTGTGCACGATGTGCTCGCGCTCGGGCAGGTCCTCCAGCTCGATCTCGCCGGCCTCGAGCCACTCCGCGTAGGGGTTCTCGGCGGCGAGTTCGGCCTTGATCTCGTCGTCCTCGATGATGCGGTGCTCGACGGTGTCGACGAGGAACATGCGGCCGGGCTGGAGGCGGCCCTTGCGGACGACCTTGGAGGGGTCGATGTCCAGGACGCCGACCTCGGAGCCGAGGACGACGAGGCCGTCGTCGGTGACCCAGTAGCGGCCGGGGCGAAGGCCGTTGCGGTCGAGGACCGCGCCGACCTGCTTGCCGTCGGTGAAGGTGACACAGGCCGGGCCGTCCCAGGGCTCCATCATCGTGGAGTGGAACTGGTAGAAGGCGCGCCGGGCCGGGTCCATGGAGTCGTGGTTCTCCCACGCCTCCGGGATCATCATCAGCACGGAGTGCGGCAGGGAGCGGCCGCCCAGGTGCAGGAGTTCGAGGACCTCGTCGAAGGAGGCGGAGTCGGAGGCGTCCGGCGTACAGACCGGGAAGATCCGGTCGATGGCCTTGCCGTCGGAGCCGAACAGCTCGGAGGCGAGCTGCGACTCGCGGGCCACCATCCAGTTGCGGTTGCCCTTGACGGTGTTGATCTCGCCGTTGTGCGCCACGAAGCGGTAGGGGTGGGCCAGCGGCCACGACGGGAACGTGTTCGTCGAGAACCGGGAGTGCACGAGCGCGATCGCGGAGGCGAAGCGGCGGTCGGACAGGTCCGGGAAGAAGGGCTCCAGCTGGCCGGTGGTCAGCATGCCCTTGTAGACGATGGTCCGCGCGGACAGCGACGGGAAGTACACGCCGACCTCGCGCTCGGCGCGCTTGCGCAGCACGAAGGCCTTGCGGTCGAGGGCGATGCCCTCCGAGGTGCCGTCGCCGACGAAGATCTGGCGGAAGACCGGCATGGTCGACCGGGCGGTGGCACCCAGCAGCTGGGGAGCGACGGGCACCTCGCGCCAGCCGAGGACGGTGAGGCCCTCGTCGGCGGCGATCGTCTCGATCTGCGAGACGGCGTCGGCGGTGGAGTCCTCCGGCAGGAAGGCGATGCCGACGGCGTAGGAACCGGCGTCGGGCAGTTCGAATCCGGCCACGTCGCGGAAGAAGGCGTCCGGGACCTGCGACAGGATGCCGGCGCCGTCGCCGGAGTCGGGCTCGGAGCCGGTGGCGCCGCGGTGCTCCAGGTTGCGCAGGACGGTCAGGGCCTGCTCGACCAGGGTGTGGGACGCCTCGCCGGTGAGGGTGGCGACGAAGCCGACGCCGCAGGCGTCGTGCTCGTTGCGGGGGTCGTACATACCCTGCGCAGCAGGGCGAGCATCCATGAAGGACCAGTTCTGGCCATTCACGGAATGCTGGGACGGCTGGCGCGGCGTACGCATCGGCTCTCCCGTCGTCGTCATCTGGCATATGCAAGTGCCGAGGGACGACGTTGGCCCTCGCGTGATCGCAAAATTTCGTGCAGGTTACATGATGGAGCGGTTCTCGGGAACCGGGATAATCCGTTCCAGCATGCGGACACCGCGGGTGTGCGGCGGGGGTACCGCGCCTGCGGTGGAAGCTATGGAGGGACCGCACGGAACGATCGGGTCAGATCGCTTTCCGTCGGCCCGAGGAGCGGGACGGGCGTCTTCGCCCAACCCGCCGGGGGGTGCGCGGCGAGCGTCATTGCCCGCAGCGCTTACGGCTCATGCCCGGTGGTTCCACAGTCGAAACCCGTGAGTAACGGCTACCTATGCAGTCCCTTGCATAGGTCCGGGTCGCGCTATCCTACGGCCGTTCCGAACAGGGTGCCCAGGGCGTACGTCACACCGGCCGCCGCGCCTCCCAGGAACAGCTGCCGAAGCCCGCTGTACCACCAGGTGCGTGCCGTCACCTTGGCCACCACCGCGCCGCACAGGAAGAGCCCCAGCAGCGCCAGCAGCACCGCTGGCCACATGCTGCTCGCACCCAGCAGATAGGGCAGGACGGGTATCAGCGCGCCCAGCGCGAAGGAGCCGAAACTCGACACCGCGGCCACCGTCGGCGAGGGCAGGTCGCCGGGGTCGATGCCCAGTTCCTCCCGGGCGTGGATCTCCAGCGCCTGCTCGGGGTCCTTCGACAGCTGCCGCGCGACCTCGCGGGCGAGCCCCGGCTCGACGCCCCTCGACTCATAGAGCGCGGCGAGCTCGGCCTCCTCGTCCTTGGGGTGCTTGCGCAGCTGGCGCCGCTCCACGTCCAGCTCGGCCTCGACGAGCTCACGCTGCGAGGCGACGGAGGTGTATTCGCCGGCGGCCATGGAGAAGGCGCCGGCGGCCAGGCCCGCGAGGCCGCTGAGGACCACGGTGTGCTGGCTGACCGCTCCGCCCGCGACGCCGGTCATCAGGGCGAGGTTGGAGACGAGGCCGTCCATCGCACCGAACACCGCGGGACGCAGCCAGCCGCCGTTCACGTCCCGGTGGGTGTGGTTGTCCCGGTGCGCCTCGTGCAGCGTCGCCTCGGTCTCGATGATGGCCATGGAAGATCCCCACTCCCCGCTCTTTGGACAGATTCCAGAGTTTTACAACCCACAAACTACGCCCCGAATTCCATCCTCGCCAGCAAGGAAAGGCTGCGCTAACCTGCGGGTTTACCGTTTCGCGCTCACTTGATCATGAGGGTGCCCAGATGTCGACCGGGTGATGCTGGGGCTCGTGAGGCTCGGCGGAGTCACCGGAGTGGGACACATGCCGTATGGCATCGATCGCCTGCATCCCCTCCGTCCCGGCGCCCGGGGACGCCGCCGGGCTCCGCGCACGCGCACGCGGCGCACTGCTGGGCCTGGCCGTGGGTGACGCCCTCGGGGCCCCGGCCGAGAACATGAAGCCCTCCGAGATCCGCGCGCGCTGGGGCCGGATCACCGGGTACGTCGCCGAGAGACCGGCGGGCACGGACGACACCGAGTACGCGATCTTCTCCGGCCTCCTGCTGGCTCGGCACGGCTCCGCGCTCACCCCGGCGCATGTGGAGGCGGCCTGGCACGAATGGATCGCCGACCGGGACGAGGGCCCCTTCCGGGGCGCCGGCTTCAGTGAACGCGGCACGCTGGAGAACCTCCGCCGGGGGCTGGCCGCCCCGATCTCCGCGCAGCACCGGCACGCCTGGAGCGACGGGCTGGCCATGCGCGCGGCGCCCTTCGGGGTGTTCGCGGCGGGCCGCCCGGCGGAGGCCGCCCGGCTGGTCGCGATCGACGGTTCGGTGAGCCACGACGGCGAGGGCATCTACGGCGGCCAGGCGGTGGCCGCGGGCGTCGCGGCGGCGATGGCCGGCGCGCCGTCGACCGCGGTCGTGGCCGCGGCCCTCGCGGTCGTCCCCGACGACTCCTGGACGGCCCGCAGCCTGCGCCGGGCCGTGGCCGTCGCGCACCGCGGCGAACGCGCGGTCCGCTCCGCGGTCGTCATCGGCGGCTACCCCTGGACCGACCTGGCCCCCGAGGCGGTCGCCCTCGCCTTCGGCGCGTACGCGGCGGCGGACGGCGACTTCGAGCAGTCCGTCCTGACCGCGGTGAACATGGGCCGCGACGCGGACACGACGGCGGCGGTGGCGGGGGCCCTGGCGGGCGCGACCCGGGGAGTGTCGGCGATCCCACGGTCCTGGGCGACTCCGATCGGCCCGGTCCTCGGCAGATGCCTCCCGGCGATGGCGGGCTACCACGTCCTGGACGTGGCGGACCTGCTGACACCGGCGGAGGTTCTCTCATGACGACGTACGAAACGGAAGCCGCCGACGGCGAGGCCGCCCCACGGGAGACCAGGGCCACTCGGGTGACAGTCACGGGCGGTGCTCGGGTGGGAGACAAACGGGCCGAAGGCGAAGCCGAGGCCCCGAGACGAGCCGAAGGCCTCCTGCTCGGACTGGCCGCCGGCGACGCCGCCGGCTGGCCCGCCGCCCGCCACAGAGCCGCCCGCATGCCCGACTGGACCCGCCGCCTCACCCGCGAGCTCGACACCTTCGCCGAACAGAACGCCACCACCACCCTCCCCGTCCCCATCGCTCTGAACCAGCCC
>NZ_JAIGQA010000071.1:0-34806 GCF_019733245.1 Streptomyces sp. WAC04114 | reverse complement strand
CACGAACCGCTCATGCAGAGCGCCCAGTTCCCCCGCCCACAACCTGACATCAGCAAGGTCCCCACCCATAACCACACCAACGACCGACCTGGCCAGCAGTCACGGCAAGCACCGTTGCAGTACTAGGAGCTATGCCGGCGCTCCGGGGGACGTCCGGTCGAACGACACGACCGCCGACCCCGGAGGCATCGGTTTCATGGACCAGCAGCGGCCCTTCCCCGACGCCGCGTTCAACGCGGCGGCGGACGCCTTCGAGCGGTTGCGTCACCCGACCCGGATGCCCACGATGCACGTGTCGTCGTCCGTGTCCGACTTGCTGTAGGTCAGGAGGCGGTCCAGCTGCTGGTCGAGCGTGCTGGGTGCCGTACGGGCGGTGGTCAGGAGGTGGGTCAGGGACTCCTCCACGGGCCGGTCCCGGCGCTCGACCAGGCCGTCCGTGTACATCAACAGGGTGTCCTCGGGTGCCAGTTGGAGCTCGGTCTCCTCGTACACGACCTCGGGGACGGCCCCCAGCAGCAGGCCCTTGACCAGGGGCAGGGGGGCCGCTTCGCTGTCCCGGACGAGGACGGGCGGGAGGTGTCCGGCCCGGGCCCAGCGCAGCGTCCGCGTGGCCGGGTCGTACAGTCCGCACACCGCGGTCGCGGTGACGGCGCCGGTCAGGTGGTGCGCCACGATGTTGAGCCAGGACAGCAGCTGGCCCGGTCCGGCGCCGGTCACTGCCAGGCCGCGCAGCGCGTTGCGCAGGACGACCATGCTGGTGGCGGCCTCGATGCCGTGCCCGGCCACGTCCCCGACGCACAGCAGCACCTTGCGGGACGGCAGGACGACGGCGTCGTACCAGTCGCCGCCCACCAACTGCTCGGTCTCCGCGGGCCGGTAGCGGACGGCGACCTGGAGGCCGGCGACCTGCAACGGCGCCTGCGTGGGGGGCATGATGGCGTGCTGCAACTGCAGGGTCAGCCGGTTGCGTTCGGTCGCCTGCTGCTCGGTGTGCGCCAGCTGGTCGCGGGTCGCCGCGAGCGCCACCTCGGTCCAGTGCTGGGCCGAGATGTCCTGGCAGGCGCCGCGGACCAGGAGCAGCCGGTCGTCGGTGTCCAGGACCGGTTCGGCGACGATCCGGATGTGCCGGGTCACCCCGTCGGGCCGCTGGAGCCGGAAGGCGGCGGCAGCCGGCCGCTGGTGGTGCAGCAGCGTGCGCAGGAAACGGCGGATGGAGACGCCGTCGTCCGGGTGGGCATGGGCTGGCAGCTGCTCCAAGGGCACCGGGGTGCTCGTCTGCGGGCGTCCGTAGAGGTCGAAGAGCTGCCCGTTCCAGGTGATCTCACCGGTGAGCACGTTCTCCTCGAATCCGCCGATGCGGCCGAGCCGTTGGGCGTGCTGGAGCAGGCTGGCCAGGCGCGCCATCTCGTCCTCGATGCGCCAGATGAGGAGGACGGACATGCCGTGGCGGCTGATGCTGATGTCCGCGACCGCCGAGAGGGGCACCTGGTCGACGAGGGCGGTGAGGTTCATCCGGCGGGCCCGGAAGGGCTCCCCGGTGGCGTAGACCCGCTCGACGCGCTGGAACAGCTCGCTGTCCCCCGCGGCCATGGGATAGGCCTCCAGGAGCAGGGCGCCGTTCACGACCGCCCGCGGCCTGCCCGCCGGGTCGAGGAACCGGCCGTTCACGTGCTGGATGCGGAAGTCGACCAGGTGCCCGTCGCCGTCGAGGTGCGGCACGAGGACGAGGGCGGGGTCGTGCAGTCCGTCGGCCAGGTCCATCAGCTCGGCGGCGTCCGGCAGGACGCGCGGCTCCTGGGCCGCCCCCTGGGGCGGGGTGTGCATCTCCAGCGTGTGGGCGCACAGTTCGGCCAGCGCCTCCACCTGGCGGACGATCTGCGGGGGCTGCGGGGCGAGCGGCTCCGGCCAGGCGATCTCCAGCACGCCGTGGATGCGGCCTCCGGTGCCGGCGGGCAGGGCGACCCGGCCGCCGTCCGGGTGGTGGTGCAGTCCGATGGTGGGCAGCCCGGTCACGCCGAGGGTGGTGATCCAGTGCCCCTCGCGCTCGGTCAGGCCCCGCCGCGCCACGGTCACCACGTCCGGCGGGACGTAACGCCAGCGCGCGGCTTCGGCCGGTGAGAAACCGGCGCTGCCCGCCAGGGTGAGCGAACCGTCGGCGCCCGCAGCCCATATGGCCACGGCCACCGCGCCGAGGGGGCGCAGCGCCTGCTCCAGCAGGGCGTCGGCGACGGCCTGGGCGTCGTCCGCGGCCAGGACGCCGCTCTCCGCCGCGCGCAGGCGTACGGCGGCCGATTCGGTCTCGGCCTCGTCGGTGGCCCGGGTGGCGGCGAGGAAGGCGTCCGTGACCTCGGACATCCGGTCCCGGGCGGCCTGGTTGATGACATCGACGGCGAGTTCCAGGGGGGTGACCTGGGCCTGCTCGGCCAACTGGGCGAGCTGCCGGGCGGCCTGGGCCGGTCCGCACTTCAGCCGCTCGACCAGGACACCCTTGGCTAGCTCGATCAGGGCACGCCCCTCGGCCTCGGCCTGGGCGGCCCGCACCTCCCGGCTGAGCCGCTCCACGGTGGCGGCGAGCCGGCCCACCGGGGACGCGGTGGAGAGGTTCTCGAGGTCGGCGGGCGGGGCGTCCGGGGACTCCGACGGCTCCTCGGAAGCCGGATCGTCCTCATCGGAGGCCTTCGGCTCCCCCTCGGCGCTCAGGGACAACGCGTCGGACGGCGGAGCGGACTCCGGGCCGGCGGCCGAGCCGTGCTTCGGCTCACCGACGCGGCCCGGTTCGCGTGGCTGCTCGGACATGCTCACGATGTGGAGGCTCCTCGGCTGGAGTGCCCTGGGGCGCGGGACGACGACGGCTGCGGGGCGCCCGGCCCGCCGGTGCGGGGGCCGGACGCCGGTGTGCTCATGCTGGCAGCCAGCGGCGGACGCAGGCCATGAGGTCGCGCGTGTCGACGGGCTTGGTGACGTAGTCGCTGGCACCCGAGGCGAGGCTCTTGTCCCGGTCGCCCGGCATCGCCTTCGCCGTGACGGCGATGATGGGCAGATCGGCGTACTGCGGCATCCGGCGGATCTCGGCCGTCGCGGTGTAGCCGTCCATCTCGGGCATCATCACATCCATCAGCACGATGGCGACGTCCGGGTTGTTCATCAGAGTCTCGATACCTCTGCGCCCGTTCTCCGCGTGCAGGACACGGAAGCCATGCATCTCCAGGATCCCGCTCAGCGCGAAGAGGTTGCGCGCGTCGTCGTCGACGACGAGGACGGTACGGCCCGCCGTCGCGTCGTCGACGGAGGGCGGCGCCATGTGCTGCGGCCCTTCGGTCCGCACCAGGGAGAGCACGTCCCCGGGTTCCTCGGCGGACAGGTGCAGGGCGATGCGCTCGCGAAGTTCGTCGAGGCTGGACAGCAACTCCAGTGCGCCGCCCTCGGATCGGGAGCGCAGCGTCTCGTTCATGGGGACGTCCCCGGGGTGGCTGCTGTGCACCAGCACCGGCACGCTCGTCAGTGCCGAGTCGCCTTCCAGGGCCTGGAGGAAGCGGGACGCCTCGTCGTCAGGCATGCCCAGTTCCAGGACGACGCAGTGGCACGGCTCGGACGCGAGGGCACCGGCCGCCTCGTGTGCGCCGACGGCGGTGATGATGTCGACCGCGGGCCGCTGAGCGCCGTCGGCGCGGCCGTGCGTCAGGTCGGCGACCACGCTTTCCGCGACGAGGGTCAGCAGACCGCGCGAGCGCTCCTCGACGACGAGCAGGCGCCGGGGCCGGGGGCCGGGTCCGATCTGGGGCACCGGCACCGAACCGGCCAGCCCCTGCGGCACGGGTTCGGCCGAGGCCCGCTCCAGGGGCCTGCCGTGGCTGAGCAGTTCCTCGAAGTCGGGGCGGGCCACGGGCAGGAAGAGCGTGAACGTGCTGCCCTGGCCGGGTGTGCTGTGCACCGACACGGCGCCGCCGAGCAGTTGGGCGATCTCGCGGGTGATGGACAGGCCGAGGCCCGTTCCGCCGTACTTGCGGCTCGTCGTGCCGTCCGCCTGCTGGAACGCGCCGAAGATCGTCTCCAGGTGCTGCTCGGGAATGCCGATGCCGGTGTCCTTGACGCGGAAGGCCACCACGGCGGCGCCCCGGACCACGCCCGCGGGCACCTCTTCGTCCGACGCGGGCTCGATGCTCAGCTCCACACCGCCCTGCTCGGTGAACTTCACGGCGTTCGACAGGAGGTTGCGCAGCACCTGGCGCAGCCGGGAGTCGTCGGTGAGCACGTCCGCGGGCGCGCCCGGGGCGGTGGTCACCGTGAAGTCCAGGCTCTTCTGTGTCGTCATGGGCCGGAAGGTGGCCTCGACGTACTCGATGAGCTGCCGCAGTGTCACCCGCTCGGGCGTGACGTCCATCTTTCCGGCCTCGACCTTCGACAGGTCGAGGATGTCGTTGATCAGCTGGAGCAGATCGGAACCTGCGGAGTGGATGATCTGCGCGTACTCGACCTGCTTGGGCGTGAGGTTGCGCGAGGGGTTCTGTGCGAGCAACTGGGCCAGGATGAGCAGGCTGTTGAGCGGGGTGCGCAGTTCGTGGCTCATGTTGGCCAGGAACTCCGACTTGTACTTCGAGGCCAGCGAGAGCTGCTGGGCGCGGGTCTCCAGTTCCTGGCGGGCCTGCTCGATCTGCAGGTTCTTCGCCTCGATGTCCCGGTTCTGCGCCACCAGCAGCGAGGCCTTCTCCTCCAGTTCCGCGTTGGAGCGCTGCAGTTCCTCCTGCTGTACCTGCAACTCCGTGGAGCGGGCCTGGAGTTCGACCGTGAGGCGCTGGGACTCGACCAGCAGCTCGTCGGTGCGGGCGTTGGCCACGATGGTGTTGACGTTGACGCCGATGGTCTCCATCAGCTGGGCGAGGAAGTCCCGGTGGGTCTGGGTGAAGGGCGTGACCGACGCCAGCTCGATGACGCCGAGGACCTGGCCCTCGACGGCGATGGGCAGCAGCACCAGCGCGGTCGGCACCACCTGGCCGAGGCCCGAGGAGATGGTCACGTAGCCGTCCGGCAGGTCTTCCACGACGATGGTGCGCCGGCTGCGCGCGGCCTGGCCGACCAGCGTCCGGCCGAAAGCGATGCGGGAGGGACGGCTGCTCTCCTCGGGGTAACCGTAGGAGCCGACGAGCCGCAGTTCGGGCCCCTCGTCGCCGTCCTCGGCGAGGTAGAAGGCCCCGTACTGGGCCGACACCAGCGGGACGAGCTCGTCCATGATCAGCTCGGCGACCACGGGCAGGTCGCGGTGGCCCTGCATCAGGCTCGAGATCCGGGCCAGGTTCGTCTTGAGCCAGTCCTGCTCCTGGTTGGCCCGGGTGGTCTCGCGCAGGGACTCCACCATCGAGTTGATGTTGTCCTTCAGCTCGGCGACCTCGCCGGACGCCTCCACGTTGATCGACCGGGTCAGGTCGCCCTCGGCGACGGCACTGGTGACCTCGGCGATGGCCCTCACCTGACGGGTCAGGTTGCCCGCCAGTTCGTTGACGTTCTCCGTCAGGCGCTTCCAGGTGCCGGAGACGCCCTCGACCTCGGCCTGCCCGCCGAGGCGCCCCTCGGTGCCGACCTCGCGGGCGACTCGGGTGACCTCGTCGGCGAACGCGGACAGCTGGTCGACCATCGTGTTGATCGTCGTCTTGAGTTCGAGGATCTCGCCGCGGGCGTCCACGTCGATCTTCTTCGACAGGTCGCCCCTGGCCACCGCGGTCGTCACCAGCGCGATGTTGCGCACCTGGCCGGTGAGGTTGTTGGCCATGGAGTTGACGTTGTCGGTGAGGTCCTTCCAGGTGCCGGCGACGTTCGGCACGTGCGCCTGGCCGCCGAGACGTCCTTCGGTGCCGACCTCGCGGGCGACTCGGGTGACCTCGTCGGCGAACGCGGACAGCGTGTCGACCATCGTGTTGATGACCTCGGCCAGCGCGGCGACCTCGCCGGCGGCCTCGACGGTGATCCGCTGCGACAGGTCGCCGCGCGCCACGGCGGTGGCGACCTGGGCGATGGAGCGGACCTGGCCGGTGAGGTTGGACGCCATCACGTTGACGTTGTCGGTGAGGTCCTTCCAGGTGCCCGACACCCCGCGCACCTGGGCCTGTCCGCCCAGGCGCCCCTCGGTGCCGACCTCGCGGGCGACTCGGGTGACCTCGTCGGCGAACGCGGAGAGCTGGTCGACCATCGTGTTGATGGTGCTCTTCAGCTCCAGGATCTCGCCCCGCGCGTCCACGGTGATCTTCTGCGACAGGTCGCCCTTGGCGACCGCCGTGGCCACCAGCGCGATGTTGCGGACCTGGCCGGTGAGGTTGCCGGCCATGAAGTTCACGGAGTCGGTGAGGTCGCGCCAGGTGCCCTTGACGCCCTTGACGTCGGCCTGGCCGCCGAGGCGTCCCTCGGTGCCGACCTCGCGGGCGACTCGGGTGACCTCGTCGGCGAATGCCGAGAGCTGGTCGACCATCGTGTTGATGGTGCTCTTCAGCTCCAGGATCTCGCCCCGCGCGTCCACGGTGATCTTCTGCGACAGGTCGCCCTCCGCGACCGCCGTGGTCACCTGGGCGATGGAGCGGACCTGGCTGGTGAGGTTGCCCGCCATGTGGTTCACGGAGTCGGTCAGATCGCGCCAGACGCCGGCCACGCCGGGCACCTGCGCCTGGCCGCCGAGCCGTCCCTCGCTGCCGACCTCGCGGGCGACACGCGTGACCTCGTCGGCGAACGCGGACAGCTGGTCGACCATCGTGTTGACGGTCTCCTTCAGCTGGAGGATCTCGCCGCGGGCGGGCACGTCGATCTTCTGCGAGAGGTCGCCCTTGGCCACCGCCGTGGCCACCTGGGCGATGTCGCGGACCTGGGTGGTCAGGTTGCCCGCCATGGCGTTGACCGAGTCGGTCAGGTCGGCCCAGGTGCCCGAGACGCCCGGCACCTCCGCCTGCCCGCCGAGCGTGCCCTCGGTACCGACCTCGCGGGCCACCCGGGTGACCTCGGAGGTGAACACGGAGAGCTGGTCGACCATGCCGTTGAAGACCGTGGCGATGTCGCCCATGAGGCCGTCGGCGTCGTCCGGCAGCCGGGTACCGAAGTCCCCGTCGCGTACGGCGGTCAGGCCGGCCAGCAGCCGCCGCAACTCCTGGTCGCCCGGCACCGCATCGACGACCCCAGTGCTGTCGCTGGTCATGGCACCCTCGTTCCGCTCCCCAAGAGCCCTCGAAGGCCGAGGACTCGGAACCCCCCGGGCCGATGCGCGGCCCGGTTGTCGTGCATGTGTTTCCACGCTCACAGATGTGAATCCTGTGTGGAAATACGCCGCAGGTTAACCCACGTTTCAGGCCCTGAACAAAGCAGGAGCCGTCCTCCCCGGCCGAACACCGGGTGCCACGTCACCGGCCGTTCCGACAGGCCGGGACACCGCCCCGCTCCGACGCGGAAGCCCCTTCTCCGAACCCGCCCCGCGAAGGGCGGCTCAGGAGACGGCGGCTTCGTCCACCGAGGTCCTCGTCTCCAGGACGCCGTCGACTCCGGTGATCTCGCAGAGCCGCTGGAGCTGAGGGGACGGCGCGACCACGCGCAGGGTGCCCGACTGGTGGGTGAGGATCAGCAGATTGAGCAGCGTCGAGTCGGCGAAGGTGATGCCGGAGGCGTCCAGGATGACCTTCGGACACTTCCTGATCGCGACCCCCAGGGCTTCCGACAATGGCGCGATCGAGTCCATGTCGTAGGAGCCGCGAGCGACGACGACCCAGGACCCGAGCCATTCGTACTGCAGCACCGCGGCCCCTTCGGGGCCATGCGTGGCGGCCTGCTGGGGCAGCAGCCCGGCACGGGTGTCACGCGTCAGCGCCGGCACACCGGCCTCGTCCCAGGGCACGTTCGGGCTCCTTCTCCGGACACTCCCCGACGGGAGCACGTCATCAGTTGCATGAAAAGTATGTCACGTATCTACGTTCCGGCAATGGTGCCCCCTAAAATGCTGCGCATGGTAGGAGTGCCCGAGTCCCACACCGGATGGACGTTCATCACCAGCCACGCGCGCGTACTGGCAGCGATCGCCGACAACCCGAACGCGCGCATCCGTGACATCGCCGCCCGTTGCCGACTCACGGAACGGGCCGTCTCGCGGATCATCTCGGACCTGGAGCAGGACGGTTACCTCTCCCACACCCGGGACGGGCGCACGAACACCTACCGCATCGAGCCGGACAAGGTGCTGCGCCACCCGGCCGAGGCCGGCCTCTCCGTGGCCGCCCTGCTCTCCCTGCTCGTCCAGGACGAGACCGACAGGGTCATCAGGAAGCCCGTCGCCCCTTAGCGGCGAGGCGTTCCTCAAGGCCGTGGAGCAGGGGAAGGCCCGCTCCATCGGTTTCAGCGAGTGGACGCGGGCAGATCCGGGCCGGGGTCGACATCGCCGGCAGGCCCTGACAGCCCGTTCCGGAGGGCAGCCGCTTCGCCTCGGCGTACATGGCGGTGTCCAGGACCTCGTCTGCGGCGACGCGACCCTCGAAGCAGCCGAAGCCCCTGCCGGACGAGCGTCGGGCAGGGGCTTCGGGCGCGTACCAGTGTCAGCAGCTCATGGCCCAGGTGTGGGAGTCACCCCGGTCGTTGGCGACTCCGTTGTAGTTGACCTCCTGGCCGGGGGTGAGGCAGATCGTCATCTGCCCGCCCTGACCGGCGCCGGAGTAGACCTTGACGTGGTCCTTGATACCGGGCCCGGAGATCCCGTGGTTGGCCCAGGAGGAGTCTGCGTCCGCGATCCAGCTCTCCCACCAGCCGTCATCGCCGGACCAGTTGGCGCGCTGACCGGAGAAGTCGGCGTTCTCCCAGACGCAGAACTCACCGCTCGGGCAGTCGGCGGCACTCGCCGTGCCGGCGGTGGTGAGAGCGCCGGTGAAGAGGAGGAACACCGCTGCGAAGGCGTGGAACAGCCTGCTTTTCGTCATGACGGGGCGGGACCTTCCTGAGAGGGGGACGGCCGCCCGGCGAGCAGCCGGGCCGCGCGGTGCAGTGCGCGGTCGCGCAACTGGTCGTACGTGGCGATGTCCTCGCGGTGTGCGGCACGGACCTCGGCGAGCCGGGCCGGCTCCAACCGGGCGCGCACGTCGTCGAGTCCGCTCTCCCGCGCACAGCGGGTGTCCTTGTCGGGACAGGCGGCCCGGCGCGCGAGCGCTGCCCGGTACCGGGGGTCGTCCTCGAGGCGGGCCTGCGCTTCGGGGCACAGGTTGTTGACCGTGGCCTCGGCACGGAACCAGCGGGCCTGGTCGCCGTAGAGGTGGCGGTGCGCCTGCGCCAGGCAACCGTCCGTGTGCGTACGGACGGTGTACCCGGTGGCGAGGGTGACTTCCAGTTCGGCCGGGTCCGTCCCGAAGAGCGCGTCCTCCTGCGAGGCGGACTGCCCCGCGGCGCCCCGGCCGGTCATGCACCGGTCCACCAGCACCTGCTGTGCCGCCTTGATCAGCTCGCTGCGCCCCTGCTCCGACGTCGGCAACGTCGGCTGCGACGGCCCGGAACAGCCCCCGGCCAGCAGCACCGTGAGTACGGCGGCCACCATCGTCCTGCCCGCGACGCGGGCCCAAGCAGCGCTCGTCTCCACGCCACTTGGAACGATCAAGAACATGCGCAGGACACGGCGCATGACCAGGAAGGACGACGGCTCGGCGCACGGATATCCGGTTGCCTGTCGGCGGCGGGCGTGGATGCAATGACCGGCATGGTCGAAGAGCTGCGTCCCCCCGGGCGAGACGACATGACGGCGTACGCGGCGAAGCGGACCGGCGGAGCAGCCGTCCGGATCGGCGCTCTCGCTCCGCTGACCCGGCCCGGGTGGGTCCAGGCGGGCCAACACCTGCTCGCCGGGATGGAGTTGGCCGTCAGCGAAGTCAACGACGCCGGCGGGGTCGCCGGGAGGCCTCTGGAGCTGGTGGTCCGGGACACCGCCGCCGATCCGCGGCGGGCCGAGGCGGCCGTGGAGGAACTGGCCGGTCTGGGCGTGGCGGCGCTGACGGGCGAGTATCACAGCGTGGTCGCTCGCGCGGCTGCCGCCAGGGCGCACGCGCTGGGTCTGCCGTACCTCTGCTCGTCAGCGGTTCTCGACGCGCTCACGGAGCGGCCGACTGACCAGGTCGCGCGTCTGTCCCCGCCGCAGTCCCGCGGCTGGCGGGTCTACGCGGACTTCCTCCTCGGCGCGGGCCGGGACCGGATCGCCGTGGCGGCCGAGCCGAGTGTCTACTGGGCGGCCGGGGCCCGCATTCTGCGGGAGTACGTCGCTCCACGCGGCGGCACCGTCGTCGAACTCGACGCGCGCGGTCTCGCCCCCGCGGCCCTGTGCGACGAACTGGCAGGCCACCGTGCGACGGCCCTCCTTCTCCTGGTCGGCCATCCGGAACCGGCGGTGCCGATCGTGTGGTCGGTCCGCCGGGACCCCCGCCTCGCCGAGGTCATGATCGGCGCTCCGGCCGGGCAGCCGGAGTTCGCCGACTGGGCGACGCTGCTCGGCGACGAGGGCGCCGGGGTCCCCTTCCTCCGCTACCTGCCCGAGCGGCTCGGCCCCCTCGGCGCCCGCGTCGGGACGGCCCTGCGCGAGCGGCTGACGGAAGAGCCCTCCTTCGTCGCCTTCGAGGGGTACGACACGGTCGCGGCCCTGGCAGACGCGCTGCGTGCCGGCGGCGTGGACCGGGCGAGCCCGGCCGTCGACTGGTCACGCGTCGCCGTCGAGGGCACCCGTGGGGGCATTCGCTTCTCGCGCACGCCGGAGACCGGTATGTGGCAGTGGGCCAGTGCGCCGATCCAGGTCGTCGATCGAGATCCGTCGGAGCCCGGGCGTTTCCGGGTCCTTCACGGTGTCTGAGGTCCGGTGGGTGTGGGCACCGGCTGCGGATCGCCGACGGCGAGCAGACGCTCGACATCGGTGCCGTACCCGTGGCGGTCGTCGCAGTGTTCGCATCGCTCTCCGGCTGGAGGCTGCTCGCCGCCCCGGAGCGGTTCGCAGCGGGGCGCGCCCCCGCCATCTGGACCGGGGTGGCGGTCGCCGTACTGGCCGTGTCCTTCTTGCCCCTCCTCGGCGCGGCATGGACGGCGGCACCCGGGTCTCCCTCGCCCTGATGCACATGGCCGTGGCGGCGGTGCTGATCCCGGGGCTGGGCGGCAGGCTCCCCGGGACGGCAGCTGGAGCGGCCGGCGGGTGACCGCCGGCACCGCGGCCTCCACGCCTACGACTCCCGAACCCCCACGTCGAAGCGCCTCAGCGCGAGGACCGCGATGTCGTCGTCGCGTCTTCCGCCGCTGTGGAGCAGCAGGTCCCGGTGCAGCCGGTCGAGCAGTTCGCGGGGCTGCTCGTGACCCTGACGCCGCATCCAGTTCGGCAGTGGGAAGAACAGGCCGGCGTGGTCGCGGGCCTCCGATACGCCGTCCGTGTAGAGAAGCAGCCGGTCGCCCGGGGCGAAGGCGACCGTGTCGACCCAGTAGCGGTCACCGATGAGCTCTGCGAGGTTGAGGGGCGGGGAGGGGACGGTGGGATCCAGCACGCGGACCTTCCCGCGGTGGGCGATCAGCGGCGGTGGATGTCCGCAGTTGAGAATGCGCAGGTAGTCGCCGTCGGGCGGGATCTCGGCGAGGAGAGCGGTGGCGAAGTGCTCGGGCTGGTCCTGGGTGGGAAACACCGCGCTGTGGCGCGTGACGGTGGCCTCCAGGCGGTGCACGATGCCCCGCAGGTCGGGCTCGTCGTACGCCGCCTCCCTGAAGCTGCCGATCACCGCCGAGGCCACCCCCACCGCGGACAGGCCCTTGCCCCGTACGTCGCCGATGAGCAGCCGGACCCCGTGCGGTGTATCGATCGCCTCATAGAAGTCGCCGCCGATCCGCGCCTGCTCCTGGGCGGCCAGATACAGCGACTCGATCTCGAGGTCGCCGATGCGGCGGGGCAGCGGGCGCAGCAGGACCTTCTGGGCCGCGTCGGCGACGAGCCGGAGCTGGAAGAGCACTTCCTCCCGCTGGAGTCGGACATGGCTCCCGTACGCGGCCGCCAGGGTGACGGCGACGATGGCGGCCGCCGTGTACTGCGTTCCCAGATCGGTGTAGAAGAGGCTGAGGACCGCCATCAGCACCAGACAGAACGCCCCCAACAGCAGCGTCGGAATCACCGGCCACATCGCCGCTGCCAGCGCCGGCGCGGCGGGCAGCAGGCGGCTGAAGGCGATCTCCCGGGGCGTGGAGAACGCCAGCACGGCGATGACGACGGTCAGGACCACGGGTGACAGCCGGGCGGCATCCCATCGGCCGCTGTAGGCGGGGCGACGGCGCCTCAGCCGTGCAGACATGATCACAAAGGCATGATATCTACCAAAACGGGCAGCGGGCGCGGAGAGAATCATGCGCCGCATGCTCTGCGGCGGACGGCCCTGCCCTATGGAGCCGGGGCCCGCAGCAGGGCCACCCGGCCCCCGCGGACTCTCCAGGCAGACCGGCGAGGATCATGCCGAGCCTGGCCGGTCGGGATCACCAGTGTTAGAAAGGTCGCATGGCGAATCGCTTCGCCCGCCCTCGACACCTCTCGGTCAAGCGCGTGATCAGCAAGACCACGCGGAGCGTGGCCGGGCAGGTGTTGATCTTCCAGGTGGCTCTCGTGGTACTGCTCGTGGCCTGCGGCGTGTTCGCTCTCATCCTGCAGTCGGATCGGGACTCCGCCGCCGAGGCCAGGCGCCGCTCCACAGCCGTGGCGCAGACCTTCGCGCACTCACCAGGCGTTCTGGCGGCCTTGCGGACCCCGGACCCGAGCAAGATTCTCCAGCCGCTCACCGAGGAGGCCCGCCGGGCCGCCGGTGTCGACTTCATCGTGGTCATGGACACCAACGGCATCCGGTACACGCACCCTCTGCCGGACCGCATCGGAAAGCAGTTCGTGGGGGAGATCGGACCGTCGCTGGCGGGCAAGGTCTTCGTGGAGAGCGTCGACGGCCCGCTCGGGCGCGAAGTGCAGTCCACGGTACCGATCGAGAACGCCCGCGACGAGGTGGTGGCCCTCGTCTCGGCGGGGATGAAGGTCAAGAACGTCGAAAGCCAGTTGAACCGGCAACTGCCGATCATCCTGGGCGCCGGGGCAGGAGCGCTCGCGTTGTCCACCGGTGTGACGGCACTGGTGGGCAGGCGGCTGCGACGGCAGACGCACAGCCTGGCCCCGGACGAGATGACCCTGATGTACGAACACCACGACAC
This sequence comes from Streptomyces sp. WAC04114, assembly GCF_019733245.1. Lineage (NCBI taxonomy): Bacteria > Bacillati > Actinomycetota > Actinomycetes > Kitasatosporales > Streptomycetaceae > Streptomyces > Streptomyces sp. WAC04114. The sequence continues at coordinate 21,609 of NZ_JAIGQA010000071.1, read as the reverse complement.
GGTGCTCCACTCCGTCCGGGAAGGGGTCCTGATCGTGTCCGCCGACGGGCGGCTCATGCTGGCGAACGACGAGGCCAGGCGGCTGCTGGAGCTGCCCCCGGACGCGGAGGGACGGCTCGTGTCGGAACTGCCGGGCCTCGATCCCGACACACGGGCGCTGCTCGCCTCCGGCCGCGAGGCCACCGACGAGGTGCACCTCGCGGGAGAGCGGCTGCTCGCGGTCAACCAGCGGCCCACGGAGCACCGGGGAGGCCCCACGGGAACCGTGGTGACGCTGCGCGACTCCACCGAGCTGCAGGCGGTGACCGGCAGGGCCGAGGTGGCACGGGAGCGGCTCAGATTGCTCTACGACGCCGGGCTCCACATCGGTACCACCCTGGACGTGCTGCGCACCGCCGCCGAGCTGGCACGGGTCCCCATCCCCCGCTTCGCGGACTTCGTCACCGTGGACCTGGCCGACACCGTCCTGCACGGCGATGAGCCGGCCCCCACGGCGACGGACATGCGACGCGCGGCCGTGTGCGGCATCCGGGAGGACCACCCGCTCTCCGCACAGGGCCGGCTCTTCGACTACGTTCCCTCCACTCCCCAGGCGCGCGGCTACGGCAGCGGCCACTCGCAGCTGGTGACCGATCTGGCGACCGCCTCGGGCTGGCGGCTGCAGGACCCGGAGCGTGCCCAGGCGATCATCGACTACGGCATCCATTCGCTCATCACCGCGCCGATCCAGGCCCGTGGCGTCGTGCTGGGCATGGCCAGCTTCTGGCGTGGGCGGCAGCACGAGCCGTTCAACGAGGAGGACCTGTCGGTGGCGGAGGAGCTGGTGGCCCGTGCCGCGATCAGCATCGACAACGCCCGCCGCTACACCCGCGAGCACGCCTTGGCCGTCACCCTCCAGCAGAGCCTGCTGCCGCAGGCGATGCCCGAGCAGAACGCCCTCGACATCGCCTACCGCTACCTCCCCGCCCAGGCGGGCGTGGGCGGGGACTGGTTCGACGTGATTCCCATGCCGGGGAGCCGGGTGGCCCTGGCCGTCGGCGATGTGGTCGGCCACGGCCTGCACGCCGCCGCCACGATGGGACGGCTGCGCACCGCGGTCCACAACTTCTCCGCGCTCGATCTGCCCCCCGACGAGCTGCTGAGCCATCTGGACGACCTCGTCGGGAAGATCGACCAGAACGAGACGGCGGAGACTGCCGCGGGTGTCGTGGGCGCCACCTGCCTGTACGGGATCTACGACCCCGTGACGCGTCGCTACGTCGTGGCGCGTGCGGGGCATCTGGTGCCCGCGCTGGTCCACCCCGACGGGTCCGTCACCTTCCCGGACGTGCCGGCCGGTCCGCCGCTGGGCCTCGGCGGCATGCCGTTCCAGACCGCGGAGCTGTGCCTCGCGGAGGGGACTCAGCTCGTCCTGTACACCGACGGCCTCATCGAGGACCGCCGGCGCGACCTGGACGTGGGGATGGAACTGCTGCGCGATGCGCTGACGGGCCACCCCGGCCGGCCGCCCGAGGAGACCTGCCAGGACGTGCTGGACCACCTGCTCCCCGGTCGCCCCAAGGACGACGTCGCCCTGCTCGTCGCCCGCACGCGGCAACTGCCGCCCGACCGGGTGGCCGACTGGGACGTACCGCCGGATCCGGCCGCCGTCTCCGGCATGCGCGAGGCAGTGTCGCAACGGCTCGAGGCGTGGGGACTGTCGGAGTTCGGCTTCGCCATGGAACTCATCCTGAGCGAGCTCATCACCAACGCCATCCGCTACGGAGCCGGGCCGATCCACGTCCGGCTGATCCGCGACCGCACGCTGATCTGCGAGGTGGCCGACGGCAGCAGCACTTCACCGCATCTGCGCTACGCCGCGACGACCGACGAAGGAGGCCGGGGTCTGTTCCTGGTGTCGCAGATGGCCGAGCGCTGGGGCACCCGGTACACCCCGCAGGGCAAGGTGATCTGGGCCGAACAGGCTCTGCCGGAGCCCTTGCGGCAGACCACCCCGGGTCCGGCCGACGCGGACACGCCCCTGGAGGGCGAGGTGGCCGACCCCTGATTCAGGCCGGCCTCGGCATCGACGCCGGCCCGGACATCCACAGCACCCTGTCCGGCGGGCGTGAGTGAGTCACGTCGCATCGCCATGGGTGAGACTTGCTATGCAACGAGTTGCATAGCACGATCGCCGTCATGGCGCTCGAGCACGCGATCCTGGTGTCGCTCCTGGAGAAGCCGGGCTCCGGCTACGAGCTGGCCCGGCGTTTCGAACGGTCCATCGGCTACTTCTGGACCGCGACCCACCAACAGATCTATCGCGTACTGAAGCGCATGGAGAACGACGGCTGGGTCGAAGCCCGGGACGTCCCGCAGCAAGGGCGGCCGGACAAGAAGGAGTACTCCGTCGCCGACCTCGGCCGGGCCGCGCTGTCCTCGTGGCTGCACGATCCGATCGAGCCGGAGAGCGTCCGCCACGACCTGGCCGTGAAGATCCGGGGCGCGGCCTTCGACGACCCGGCCGCTCTGATCCGCGAGGTGGAGCGACACCGGCAGGCCCACCACGACCGGCTGGCGCACTATCTGGCGGGCGAGGAGCGGGACTTCACGGGGCCCGAAGCGGGCGCGGCCGCTCCGGACGGGCCGCCGGACGCGGAGCGGGAGCTCCAGCACGTCGTCCTGCGCGGCGGCATCGCGTACGAGCGAATGATGATCGGCTGGCTGGACGACGTGCTCGCCACGCTGGCCCGCTTCGGCCCGGGCCGCTGACCGCGCTCCATCGCACCGGCCGCGACTGCCCCGCCTCTCGGGCGCCATCCTCTCGATTCCCATCCGCCCACCTGCCGAAAGAGGTCCTTCATGGCTGACCACCTGCTCTTCAACCCGCGCACGTACGACCCCGCGCACTTCGACGCCGAGACACGCCGCTTGCTGCGTGCCACCGTCGACTGGTTCGAGGAGCGCGGGAAGCGGCAGCTGATCGAGGACTACCGGACGCGCGCATGGCTCGGTGACTTCCTCGCGTTCGCCGCGAAGGAGGGCCTGTTCGCCACCTTCCTGACGCCATCGTCCAGTGCCGGGGACGGAGAGCCGGACAAGCGGTGGGACACCGCCCGAATCGCCGCGCTCAACGAGATCCTCGGCTTCTACGGCCTGGACTACTGGTACGCCTGGCAGGTCACCATCCTCGGCCTCGGGCCGGTCTGGCAGAGCGACAACGCCGCCGTCCGCGCCCGCGCCGCGGAACTCCTCGCGCAGGGCGAGGTGTTCGCGTTCGGCCTGTCCGAGAAGGCCCACGGCGCCGACATCTACTCCACCGACATGCTGCTCGAGCCCGACGGCGACGGCGGCTTCCGCGCGACCGGCTCCAAGTACTACATCGGCAACGGCAACGCCGCCGGACTCGTCTCCGTCTTCGGCCGCCGTACCGACGTCGAGGGCCCCGACGGCTACGTCTTCTTCGCCGCCGACAGCCGTCATCCGGCCTACCACGTGGTCAAGAACGTCGTCGACTCCTCCAAGTTCGTCAGCGAGTTCCGCCTGGAGGATTACCCCGTGACGTCCGACGACGTCCTGCACACCGGCCGCGCCGCCTTCGACGCCGCCCTCAACACGGTCAACGTCGGCAAGTTCAACCTGTGCACCGCCTCGATCGGCATCTGCGAGCACGCCATGTACGAGGCCGTCACCCACGCCCACAACCGCGTCCTGTACGGCCGCCCCGTCACCGCCTTCCCGCACGTGCGGCGCGAGCTGACCGACGCGTACGTCAGGCTCGTCGGCATGAAGCTGTTCAGCGACCGCGCCGTCGACTACTTCCGCTCCGCCGGCCCGGACGACCGCCGCTACCTGCTCTTCAACCCGATGACGAAGATGAAGGTGACCACGGAGGGCGAGAAGGTCATCGACCTGATGTGGGACGTCATCGCCGCCAAGGGCTTCGAGAAGGACAACTACTTCAGCCAGGCGGCCGTGGAGATCCGCGGTCTGCCGAAGCTGGAGGGCACGGTCCACGTCAACCTGGCGCTGATCCTGAAGTTCATGCGCAACCACCTGCTCGATCCCGCCGAGTACCCGGGTGTGCCGACCCGTCTCGACGCGGCCGACGACGACTTCCTGTTCCGGCAGGGACCGGCCCGGGGCCTGGGCTCGGTGCGCTTCCACGACTGGCGCCCGGCCTTCAAGGCGTACGCGCATCTGCCCAACGTCGCTCGCCTGCGCGAACAGGCCGACGCCCTCTGCGAGTTCGTCTCGACGGCCGCCCCCGACGCGGAGCAGAGCCGCGACCTCGACCTCGTCCTCTCGATCGGCCAGCTCTTCGCGCTCGTCGTGCACGGGCAGCTCGTCCTGGAGCAGGCCGGCCTGACCGGACTCGACGAGGACGTGCTCGACGAACTCTTCGCCGTCCTCGTAAGGGACTTCTCCGGCCACGCCGTCGAACTGCACGGCAAGGACTCGGCGACCGAGCAGCAGCAGGAGTGGGCACTGGCATCGGTCCGCCGGCCGGTCGTCGACGAGGCACGAACGGAGCGGGTCTGGGAGCGGGTCGAGGCGCTGGCCGGCACGTACGAGATGGCCCCGTAGGCGCGTCCTCCCGATCGCCGGCAGACCGGGCCGCGGCCCGGTCTGCCGGCGATCGGGGTTCCCGGGACGCCATGGCGGGGCGTTTCGTCGCGCTGCTCGCATCCCGGCACGGGAGCAGGCGGGCACTGTCAAGCGCGGCGTGAACTTGTCCGAGATTCCGAACCGAGGGTGAGGTATTTGCGCATTAAATCAGTAAGCCTTCGAAAAGCCGACTGCCGGACCTCCTCGCTCACAGCCGGGCTCTGAAGCGATATTTACAGTATCCGATTACGGGTGATTCGGACGACGGCACCGTCCGGCGCCAGCCCTCCGAACCCCCCTCGCGGTGGCCGTAATCGATCTACGGAACAACTACTTCCGTTTAAATTCGTACCTTCATGCTAATGTTCCTTTGTTTGTTGCTCATGCGACGAGAGCAGTGTCAGCCGCTTGCCGACAGCCCTTGACATGGAGAGCATCCATTGAGGTCAGAGCCTCGGGACCGCCACCACCCAGCCCCGCGACCTCAATTGGCACGGATCGAGCACCGCTGTCCGAATGGACAGATTTCATCGCACTGATGAACAACAGGAGCAGCTACTCAAAAAGGCGGGAACGGGGGAGTAAAAATGCACGAGGCACACATAGGAAAACACAGCCCTGCTCTCAGACATTCAGTCGGCTCGGCGACTGAAGCAGCGCAGGCAACCGCATTTGATTCCAATGAAATCGCAGCCGTATCGATTCCCATCGCGATGCTGCTGCCGGGCGACTCACCGAGATCGCAGGGCTTGGACCAGAATCATGCCACCCAGCTCGCCGAATACGAAGGCCCATTGCCGCCGATCCTGGTCAACAGATCCGACCTGCGCGTGATCGACGGCATGCACCGCCTGCTGGCCGCATACATCAGAGGCCAGAAAACCATCGCCGTGGAGTTCTTCGACGGGCCTCCGGAGGAGGCGTTCCTGCGGGCCGTCGCAGCCAATGTGACCCACGGCCTCCCGTTGTCACTCCACGACCGGCGCACCGCCGCCGCCAAGATCATCGCTTCGCACCCGCAGATGTCGGACCGGGCCATCGCCCGCGCCTCGGGTCTGGGATCCAAGGCCGTGGCGGCCATCCGCCGCCGTTCAACTGTCGCCTGTGCTCAGTTGGACACCCGTGTCGGCCGGGACGGACGGGTGCGTCCACTGAACAGCGTCGCGGGCAGACTCAAAGCCGCCGAGGTCATCGCGCAGAAGCCGGACGCGTCCTTACGGGAGATCGCCCAGCTGGCCGGAATCTCGCCCGCCACCGCCAGTGACGTACGCAAGCGTCTCAGAGCCGGCGACTCCCCCGCGCCTGCCGGTATGCAGCCGCAGGCGGACCCGACCGACGCGGACTCACCGCCCCCCGGCCCCTCGAGGTGCGGAACCGCCCTTTCCGGCGCCCGGCCCGCGCCGGGACGACAGCAGCGGGTCTCAGCCCCCGGTCCGCTGCTCGAGAAGCTGGTGCGCGATCCCTCTCTGCGCCTCAAGGAAGACGGCCGTCACCTCATTCGGCTGCTGCAGCAGAACGCGGTGACGCAGTTGCCCAACCTCACCGAAGCCGTGCCGCCCCACTGCGGTGAGGTGATCGGCAATCTGGCCCGTCAATTCGCGGCCAAGTGGCTGGAGTTGGCGCAACAATTGGAGGAACGAGTGCAGTCTTCCCCCTCGGAGACTCCCCGCTGACGCCGAGAAGCCCGAAACCGACGCGCGTCACCCGCGAGACCTCATTTCAGACCGCGGAAATCCGCCACGGGAGCGCCCGGGACACTCGGCTTTCGCGCGGAAGTCCGGTCTCCTCATGACGGGATCCCGCCCCACCCGCCTCTTTTCGGCCATCCCGACCGAAGCCGTCGCTCCCCGCGGTCGTTCAGTCGGCAGGATCACCCGCCGCCCGGACGAACCCGACGGCAGGCCGACCCCTCTGTTTCAGACGCTGCCGAGCACGACGACGGCGTTCTGGCCACCGAAGCCGAACGAGTTGCTCACAGCGAGGGAGACCGGCATGGGCCGGGCAGTGCCGTGCACGATGTCGAGAGCGGGCAGATCCGGGTCCCGGGTCTCGAAGTTGGCAGTGGGCGGGATGAGCCCCTGGTCGATCGACAGGGCGGTGAAGGCCGCCTCCACCGCCCCCGCGGCGCCGAGCATGTGCCCGGTCACGCCCTTCGTGGAGGTGACGGCGACCTCCGTTCCGAAGACGCTCTCTATGAGCCGTGCCTCGACGGCGTCCCCTTGACCGGTGCCGGTGGCGTGGGCGTTGACGAGGGTCACCTCCGAGCTGCCGGCCCCCGCGTCGGCCAGGGCCTGCCGCAGCGCGAGCCGCGCTCCGTGCCCCTCGGGGTCCGGAGCGGTCAGATGGTGGGCGTCGGAGGAGGCGCCGTAGCCCAGCAGCCGCGCGTAACCGCGCCGCCCCCGAGCTCGGGCGTCGTCGTCACGTTCCAGGACGAGGACGGCCGCCCCCTCGCCCATGACGAAGCCGTCTCGCCGCGTGTCGAACGGCCGGGACGCCCGGTCCGGCTCGTCATGGCGCCGGGAGAGCGCCTTGAGACGGTCGAAGGCGGTGGAGACCAACGGGGTCACGGCAGCCTCGGTGCCCCCGGCGAGGACCACGTCACAGCGGCCCGCGCGCAGCAGGTCCAGGGCCACGCCCAGCGCGGTCGTGCCGGAAGCGCATGCCGTCGACACGGACAGGGACGGACCGTGCAGGCCCAGGTCGCGGGCGACGGCAGCGGTCGCGGAGTCGTCCAGTGCCTTCGGGACGGTCAGCGGGTCGACCGCGTCCGGCCCCCCGTCGGCCATCCGCAGGAACTGCTCCTGCCAGGCCCGCTGTCCGCCGATTCCGCTGCCGAGGACCACGGCGGCCCGGGCGGGATCGAAGGAGCCGTCGGTCAGGGACGCGTCGGCGACCGCGTCACGTGCCGCGGCGACGGCGTACTGCGCGAAGAGGTCCATGGGAGCTGTTTCGGCTTCGCCGCGGTCCCGTTGAAGGCCGAAGCCGGTCACGGCGCAGCTGAAAGGCACCTGGAGCCCGGCGAGGCGGGGATCCTCCGCGGCGCCGGACCGGCCGGCGCAGGTCGCCTTCCAGCTCTGGCCGGAGGTCAGTCCGACCGGCGTGATCATTCCGAGACCGGTGACGACGATGTCGGGCCGGCCCCGCACCGCGGCGGTCATGCCTTCGGTCCGGCGGCGGGGACCTCGGGGGTCCGGCCGGGCAGGTCACGGAACGAGGGTAGGTGGGGGGAGATCATCTGTATGGTTCCTTCTGTCATAACTCGCTGCGAACAGGGGTCACCTGAGGCCAGGTGAGTGCGGCCGAACCCCAGGTGAGACCACCGCCGAAGGCGGTGAGCAGGGTGCGGAAGCCGGGCTTGAGGCGCCCGCCGTCCAGGGCGTCGGCGAGCGCCAGCGGAATGGACGCGGCCGCGGTGTTGCCGACCAGGGCGATCTCGCAGAGCGCGGCCTCGGACGGCACGCCGAGTCGGTCGGCGACCGCCTCGATGATGCGGGCGTTGGCCTGATGGGCCACGAGGGCCTCGACGGTGTCCGGGCCCCAGGCGCAGTCCTTCATCACCTTCCGGGCGGACGTGGTCATCCGCTCGATGGCCCGGAGATACACGGTGCGGCCCCGCATGGTGAACCAACGCTCTCCGTCGGGCTGTTCGCGCTCGCCCGGCACATGGATGGCGTCCCATGACGCCCCATCGCTCCCCAGGTCGAAGCCCAGCAGGGCCCCCTGTTCCCAGGCGTGCCCGCGGCGCAGTACCACCGCACCCGCGCCGTCGCCGAAGAGCACCGCGGTGGACCGGTCGTCGGGGTCGACGATGCGTGAGTACGTCTCTGCGGCCGTCACCAGGACGCTGTTCGCGAGACCGGCGCTGAGCAGTCCGGTGGCCGTCGCCACGGCGTAGAGGAAGCCGCTGCACACCGCGGAGACGTCGAAGGCCGGTATGCCGCCCTGCCCGATGCGTTCGGCGACCTCCGGTGCTGCGGCCGGGCAGGGGCGGTCCGGGGTCGTGGTGGCAAGCACCAGGGCGTCCACCGTCGTACGCCCCGCCGAGCGGAGGGCGGCGTCGGCCGCCGCGCAGGCGAGATCCGTCATGGAGACATCGGGCCCCGCCCGGCGTCGGGCGGCGATGCCCGTGCGCGCGCGGATCCAGTCGTCGCTGGTGTCCAGACGGTCCGCGAACCAGCTGTTCGTTATTTCCGCGCGGGGCAGGCAGGTTCCCAGCCCGGCGACAACCGCGGCGAAGCGGTGGGCCGGTTCCTCCCGGGCCGACGTGGTGAACTCCGTTGCGTGCATGCTCACGCCCCTTCGATTTCCCTTTTTCCGAGCAACAGGTGACAGGGTGTTCCCGGGAGTTCAACGAAGATCGACCGTACACAGGCTCGATGTAGGGCACAACGGCGAACTGAATTCCCCTGTCGCAGGCCTGTCTGCCCAAAGGCCTGAACTGACGACACAACTGCATATGGGCCTGCCGTTCAACCGTGTCCTCGCGCCAGTTGGACGGGCGGCGCGAGATCGGGCATCCGGACGCGACCGGTGAGCGCGGGCTTCAGTCCTGCCAGAGACGGGAGGGCGGGGCGCGGAACAGGTAGGTGCAACAGTCCTCGGTGATCGCCACGGTGTGCTGCCAGCCTCCGGCGATCCACCGGTACATGCGATAGCCCAGGGTGCCGGTCAGCCCGGGCACGAGGGCGCCCGAGTCGACGGACGGCAGGGCCCCGGTCCGCACCAGCAGAGCCGGGCGGTCGCGCAGCAGTATCTGGAAAGCTCCGGTGAGCACGCGGCGGCCGGCGGTGCCGGGGCCCGGCATGATCACGAGGAAGTCGACCCTCTCCAGGCCCAGCCACCGAACCAGATTGTCCAGCGTCTGCTCGGCCGCCCGGGCGGCGCACGATCCCTCGCAGGCCGTCGGCAGGGCCTCGGCCGGTACGCCCGGCAGGTCGCCCGACACCGGCGCGGACGGAAGGCAGCCGGCGTCCGCGCCGCACAGGTCAGGGGCTTCGGCCTCGGCGATGTGGTGCACCAAAACGTTTCCGCACCGCAGCAGTGCGGCACCCACGGGCCGCCGAGGCGGGCGTGCCCGTGGCTCGACGTGGTGCACCCGCCCGCTCGGGCCCGCGAGAGCCGACAGGACCATGCTGTAGCCCGCACCTGCGGCAGCGAAGTTCACACAGGTCGCACCGGGAGCCACCGCCGCCCGCAGCCCGGGCAGCTCCGCCCGCACGCTCGGCAGCCACCGGGCCGTCCAGAGCAGGAGCCGGGAGAGGCAGTTCGCACGGTCACCCGGACGGCGGGGACCTTGCACTTTCCACGCAGGCCTGGTGGACGGGGAGTCAGGGTTCATCCTCGACCTTTCTGACAAGGCGTCGAACCACAGACGAGAGAGAACAGGAGCCGGCGGCCGAGTGATCGCTAACTCTTCCGCGGCTCTCCGCGTGGGTCTGAGGGCAATGGCACCAGGGACTGGCGACGTTGACGGTGGGTGCGGCCGGACAGGGCCGCAGCACCATACCTTGCCGGGCGCGCGTTCCCGCCTCGGAACGACTGATGCCTCATCATTCCAGCATTTGCCTGATCTGCGCGGCAGTTCGCTGGTTTGGCCTGTTCTCGTCTTCAACTGCGCAGATTCGTCGGTTGAACGGCCGGGGAAACAGGTCGGGTACCCGATTTTCTCCGCGCAGGCCCACCCGTTGGCTCCGCCACAGCCACGCACCCTCACCCGCGGCGGATATACGGAAATGGCGCGCAGTTGTACGCTCGGAGAGTTTTCCGAATTTCCGCGTCACCGCTGCCGTAGGGACGCCGCAAGCCGGCGCTCCTTCTCTGACGGCGCCTTTGCCCACATTGCCGTTCCGGCTTCTGCGGCATCGCACGCGGCTCCGAGTTTCAAACTTGCAGGGGGAGTTCATGGGCATCGGTCATGCGCGCGAACACACGTCCGCGGGCACGGGAGGGAACGGCCTGGACGGCTCAGGGGAGACCGTGCGTCTGGACCGTGCGGCCGTGGAGCGGGCCGGGCTACGGCTGGCCGGCAGGGTATGGCGAACACCGGTCCTGCGCTGCGACCAGTTGGACGCCCGGTGCGGCGCGCGGCTGTGGCTGAAGGCGGAGAACCTCCAACGCGGTGGCTCGTTCAAGGTCCGCGGGGCGCTCCTGGCGGTGGAGCACCTCGCATCCTCCGGAAGCCGCGGGGTGATCGCGCAGAGCACCGGCAACCACGCGATCGCAGTCGCGCTCGCCGCCCGGCAGTACCGGCTTCCGGCCGTCATGGTCCTCCCGGGCGACGCCGCACCCGCCAAGATCCGCCGCATCCGGGAGGCCGGTGCCGAGGTCGTGACGGCCGGCACGCTGCTCGCCCACCGGGCGGCTGCCGTGGCCAGACTGCGGGAGCGGCTCGGCTACGACGTCGTCGACCCCTACCAGAACCCGCATGTCGTCGCCGGCCAGGGAACCGCCACGGCGGAACTGTTGGAACAGGCCGAGGAACAGGGCGTACGGCTGGACGCGGTGGTGGTCCCGGTGGGCGGCGGCAGCGCGATCGCAGGTGCCTGTCTGACGGCCGAGGGCCGCGAGGTGGCCGTGGTCGGGGCGGAGCCGGAAGCCGTGCCGGCCCTGACGTCGGCGCTGCGGGTGCGGCGTCCGGTGACGGTGACCGCCAGGCCCACCATCGCCGACGGACTGCGTCCCGATCGCATCGGCGCCTTGCCGTTCGGCCTCGCCCAGAGGGCTGTGGCCGCGGTCGAGACAGTGCCGGAGGAAGCCATCGCCGAGGCGATGCGCGCCGCGTTCCTGCAGGCACGGCTGGTGATCGAACCGGCGGCGGCCACGGCACTCGCCGCCGCGCTGGAGCACGGTTCCCGGCACGGAACGGACGTCGGAGTGCTGCTCAGCGGCGGAAACGTGGAGCCGGATCTGGCGGCTTCGCTGCTGAGCGGCCGGGAAGCCGCCGTGGCGCGCCCCGCGGCGGTGTGAGCTGCCGGACCGTACGGTACGTCGGCCGGGGCCGCCGGCGTACCGTCAGCGGTTTCTTGTGCGGACCCGGCCACTCCGACTGGTCGGTGAGGTTCCCGCCGGCGTCGCGTACGGCCGCTCTCCCGCCGTGCGGCGCCGCAGCACCTTCGTCGGGCCCTGTTCGCCGCTTCGGAGGGCCGCCGGGCATCGCGGCCGGGTCCACCGCTTTCGGGCTCGTTTCCCGGGGACCGGGCCGGTTCGGCCCGACGGCCCCGGACAGTGGTCCGCCCGCTGAACCACCCGCTGTTCCGCACGCGCCAGACGGCTCGGCACGGTCCGGAGCGGCGGTGCCGGCCGGCTGCCCGGGACCCCGGCAGACCGCGGGCAGCCGCCGCCTGCGAGGGCGCGTCAGGCGCTGCCGAGGACGAGGACCGCGTTGTGGCCCCCGAAGCCGAAGGAGTTGCTGACGGCGACGGGCACCGCGGCCTGGCGGGGTCCGCCGTGGACGATGTCGATCGCGGGGATGTCGGCACCGGCCGCCTCGAAGTTGGCGGTGGGCGGAATCAGTCCGTCGGCGATGGACAGCGCGGTGAAAGCGGCCTCGGCGGCTCCGGCGGCCCCGAGCATGTGCCCGGTCACCCCCTTGGTGGACGTCACCGGCGTGTGCGGGCCGAAGATCCGGTCGATGAGGCGGGCCTCGATGGCGTCGCCGCGCGGGGTGCTGGTGGCGTGGGCGTTGACGAGCCCGATGTCCTCGGCCCCGACCTGCGCATCCTCCAGCGCCTGCCGTACGGCGTCCTCGGCACGGACCCCGGCAGGGTCGGGGGCGGTGAGATGGTGGGCGTCCGAGGTGGCTCCGTAGCCCAGCAGTCGTGCGTAGGGGCGCCGGCCCCGGGCCCGAGCGTCCTCCGCGCGCTCCAGCACGAGAACCGCGGCGCCCTCGCCCAGCACGAAGCCGTCGCGCTGCTCGTCGAAGGGCCGAGACGCGCCGGCCGGGTCGCCGGTACGCCGGGACAGCGCCTTCAGCCGGTCGAAGGCGGTGGACACCAAAGGCGTCACGGTGGCCTCGGTGCCCCCGGCCAGGACCACGTCACAGCGGCCCGCCCGCAGCATGTCCAGGGCGAGTCCCAGGGCGGTGGAGCCTGTGGCGCAAGCGGTCGCCACCGCGAGAGAGGGCCCTCTCAGACCGAGGTCCATGGTGACCGTGCTCGCGGCGATGTTGCCGATGGCCTTGGGAACGGTCAGTGGATTGACCGTTCGCGGGCCCCGCTCGTGCATGCGAAGCCCCTGCTCCTCCCAGGTGCCCTGGCCTCCGGTACCCGTACCGATGACGACGCCGACGCGTGTCGGGTCCCAGGCACCGTCCCGCGCCCCCGCGTCGCCGACGGCCTCGCGGGCCGCGGCCACGGCGTACTGGACGAAGGGGTCCATCCGCCGGGCGTCGACACCGAACGTCAGCTCCGCGTCGAATCCGGCGACGGCGCAGCTGAACGGGACCGCCATGCCCGCGAGCCGGTAGTCGGCCGCCGCCGTGGGCCGGCCGGCGCATGTCGTCTTCCACGCCGTCTGCGTGTCCGCGCCGGCCGGTGTGACCATGCCGATGCCGGTGATCACGACATCCGGCCGGCCGAGTCTCTGAGCGGTCATGCCGACAAGACCGCCCCCCTGGCCTCGAGGAACTCGGCCACTTCGAGAACGGTGCTCTCGGGCCTCAGTTCCTCCTCCTCGATGGTCAGGTCGAACTCGTCCTCCAGCTGTGCGGCGAGTTCGGCCAGGGAGAGGGAGTCCACCTCCAGTTCCTGAAAGGACTTCGCGGGGTCGATGGTGCCGGTGACCTTGAAGACCGTCGTGAGGACATCGGTGAGGTAATCGACGAACACAGGTGTTCCCTTCATGCGTACAGACGGGCCACTTGGATCAGGCGGTCGGTGTGACCGCTCGGATCTCGCGATGAACGGATGGGCGGCCACACGCGCGCGGCCGAGCCCTGGGGCAGCCCCTCGCGGCGTGCGGCGAGAGCCGTCCTGGCCTGCGTTCGGTGCGGTCCAGGCGCGCCCATGCCCTGGCGGCTCCCGCCCCGGCCCCGGTGTCCGGGCCACGGCCGGGGGCGGTGCCGGGGCGGTCCGGTGCCGGGGCACGAAGGACGCCGCCGCGGATGACGGCGTCCGCCGGCCACAGGGCGCCGGCCGCTGTCACTCGGGCGGTCCCCGGGACCTGACGGACGGCACGGCACCGTGCCCCGGCCCGGATGCGCTTGCGCGTCCGGGCGCCGCTCGTATCCGGCTCGGCGGTGAGCGCGGCGGTGCCGGGCCCCGTGACCCGCAGGCCCGTGACACGGCCGATCACGGCCGCTGCCGCCCCGTGGTCCGGCTCGTCCGAAACGGGAGTGGGGAGATCCGGCGTGGACATCTGGCGCCCCCCTGTGTCCTCGCATGTGGACGCACCGGAACGCCGTGGCGTTTCGGGCGAGTTCAACGTGGGGCGACCGTACATTGAACTCGTCGTCCGTATTCGGATCGTTCAACTGCGCCACGGCCACGGTTGAACGGCCTTGCTCTCAGGCTTCGTTGTGCTTGCCTCGCCGGCGCCGGGTTCCGTACGGTGCGGGCAAACCGTCGCACGCAAAGAGCCCCGGCCCATCCGTCGCGGGGGATCGAAGCGGATGGGCCGGGGCGGTCAGGGGGTCTTCACTCGTTGTGGAGCACCTTGGCGATGGTCAGGTTCGCCGCCGAGCGGGCCGGGATCAGAGCGCCGAGCACGGCGATCACGACACCCGCGAGGGCCAGTCCGGCCAACTGCGGTACGTGCCAGACGTCCTTCATGGATTCCGGGAAGGCGATGACGGCCACCTGATCCACGAGGACGCGGTGCGCGACGATGCCGAGCGGGATCCCGACGACGCCGGCCACCGCGCCCACCCCGGCCACTGACGTCACCGTCATCAGGATCACCTGGCGCGGGGTCATGCCGATCGACTTGAGCATGCCCAGGTCGCGCCGGCGTTCCCGGATGTTCAGCAGGACCGTGTTGAACACGCCGAGTGCGGCGACGACGGCCAGCAGCAGGGTGAACAGCGACGCGAAGCCGACCACCGTGGTGGACGCGGCGTTGTCGGGCCGCTTCATCGACGCGTGCAGACCCGGGTCCATCTTCTCGACGGCGTCCACGTAGGCCTGGGCGTCGGCGCCCCGCTCCAGCCGGACCGAGTACTCGGTGGCCTGGAGCTCCGGAGCGAGCCGCTCGAGCGTCTGCCAGCCGAAGTCCATGGCCCGCGCGTTGCCCTCCATCACCTCGCCCACGAAGGTCACGGGCATCTGACGGCCGTTGAGGTGCACGGTGACCCGGTCTCCCACGTCGAGGCCGTTCTGCCGGAGGAACGCCGGCCCGGCCACGGCCTCACCCGCTCGTTCGGGCATGCGGCCCCGGACGATCTCTTCGGCGAGGTCGCCGGTGTCCCCGCGGTAGAAGTTGGCGTACCTCGGGTCCGTGGATCCACCGACGAGCACATTGGCCAGTGCCCGGACCCTGACCTGGTCCGCCCCGGGCAGCGCACGCAGCTTCTGCTCGATCTCGGCGTCGTCCAGCCGGGGGGCCTTCTTGCCCCCGGGGGAGCCTGCCTCGATGTCGACCTGTGCCACTCCCTCGGTCTTGCCGCGGTCGGCGTAGGCGACCATCGTGCTGGTCAGGCCGGTCGTCAGGGTCACGGTGGTGACCCCGAGGACGATGGCGGCCATGGTCAGGGCGGTGCGGCTCACCCTGGTGAACGGCTGGCCCAGGCCGAGGCTCATCGCACGCGGCAGCCGGGTGCCGCTCAGCCATCGCTGGACCCGCAGTCCACGACCGGTGCGCGGCGCGCTGCCGGCCATGATGGCCTGTGCCGCGGAGAGCCGGTGGGCGCGCAACGCCGGGACCAGAGCGGCCGCGGCCACGAGCACGGGCATGCCGAGCAGTGTCACCACGGACAGCCAGGGACTGAACTCGATCGTGGCGCTTCCTGTCTGAATGCCGGTGAAGGCCACGCGCAGGATGGGGGCGGCCACGGCGTTGCCGATCGCGGTGCCGATCACACACCCGATGAACGCGGGGAACGAGACCATCACCAGGTAGACCGCGACCACCTGGTTCGGGGTGAAGCCCAGGGACTTGAGCACCCCGATGTGCCGGTACCCCGAGACGACCGCTCCGCTCACCACGTTCGCCACGATCAGCACGGAGACGAGCAGTCCCAGAACGGCGAAGAGGGCCATGAAGGGCAGATAGGCGTCGGCCTGCGAGGAGAAGGCCCGCTTGAGGGTGAGGTAGGACTGGACGGCGGTGACGGAGCCGTCCGGCAGTTCAGCCGTAGCCGTGGTGACGTCGGAGCGCAGTCGGCTGTCCGAGGAGTGCTCCGTGAAGCGGTACAGCATCTGGGCACTGGTCGGCTGCATGGCGGCCATCTGCTTCGGCGAGACCCACGCGCCGGCGGACTTGCTCATGCTGCTGGCGAATCCGACGACGGTGAGGGGCGGGGCCCCGGGAACCTTCAGCCGCTGTCCCAGCGAGCCGTCGCCGGGGCTTCCGTCGACGGGCCAGTTGACGACGATCTCTCCGGGCCGGGTGGCCCAGCGCCCTTCGAGAAGACGGATGTGGTCCACGGGGCCCGACGGATCGGCGCGGCCCACGACGGTCATCGACCCGGCCGACATCCACAGCCAGTCCTGCGGCAGTTCGACCACGGCCTGCTGGAACGGCCCCGCTGCGGCCTCGACTCCCGGCCGCTTCGCGGTGCGTGCCACGTCCTCCTCCTCGGCCTTGCCGAGGTCGAAGGAGGCCACGATGTGGGCACCGCGCTGCTGGGAGAACGCCTTGTCGAACGGGGCGGAGGCCGCGTTGAGCAGACCGAGGCCGAGCAGGATGGTGGCGCTGGAGAACAGCACGACGAGCCCGATGACGACCGTCTGGAGCCTGCGTCGCTTCACCGCCGCGCGCGAGGCCTTCCACACCGCGCTCATGCGGTCCGCTCCAGAGCGCTCTCCCGGGCCACCTGGCCGTCGGCGACCTCGACGAGGCGGCTTGCGCACCTCGTGGCCAGGTTGGGGTCGTGCGTGACGATCAAGAGGGTCTGCCCGATCTGGTTGAGGTCGATCAGCAGGTCCATCACCTGCTCGCCCGAGCGGCTGTCCAGGGCACCGGTCGGCTCGTCGGCCAGCAGCAGGGCCGGACGGTTCATCAGCGCCCGGGCGACGGCGACCCGCTGCCGTTCACCACCGCTCAGGGCGGCCGGGTAGATGTCCTTGCGGCCTGCGATGCCCAGCTCCTCCAGCAGCTCCAGCGCCCGTCGGCGGGCCTGCCGTGCCGATGTCCCGGTCAGCTGGGCGGCCAGGGCCACGTTGTCCAGCGCCGGCAGGTCGTCGATGAGGTTGAAGAACTGGAAGATCATGCCCACGTGCCGCCGACGGAAGAGGGCCAGGCCCGTCTCCTTCAGCTGGCTGAGGTCCTGTCCCGCGACCCGGACGAGCCCGGACGTGGGGCGGTCGAGCCCTGCGACCATGTTGAGCAGGGTGGACTTTCCGCAGCCGGACGGTCCCATCACCGCGACCGCCTCCCCCGCCCGGATCTCCAGGGACATGCCGTTCAAGGCGCTCGCATCGCCGTAGCTCTTGTGGACGTCCTCGAGTTGGACGACCACCTGCTGAGTGCCTGGTTCCATAGCCATGCCACGAATCTAGGAGCCCTGCAGAGGCGGCACGTCCCTCCTCGGATGTAACCGCGCAGGGCCGTCATCCCAGGGATGTACGTGACTGGCTCCGTGGAAGGATGAGAATCACGTTCTGCGGTGGGAGAGTTCAGGAGTGTGGAGTTCAGGCGTGGTGTGGCTGGTCGTGGCCCTCGTCGTGGTCTGCGCGGTGGCAGGTGTGCTGGGCGCCGCGCTGGTCAGGGCACGAAGGACCCATCGTGCCGCCTTTGCGGAGCGTGGGCTGCTGATGGAGATGGAACGTGAGAGTGCCGCGCAAGCTGCGGTCGCAGCGGAGCGTGCGCGCATCGCGGCGGAACTCCACGACATCGTCAGCCACAACGTGAGCCTCATGGTCGTGCAGGCGGGTGCCGCGCGTGAGGTGCTCGCCACGATGCCGGTCGAGGCCGAGGCGTCGATGAGGGCGGTGGAGACCGCCGGGCGCAGCGCGATGACGGATCTGCGGCATCTGCTGGGCTTGCTGGCACCGTCGCCGGACGGCGAGGCCACGCCCTGGGATGCCGATCTGGCGCCCCAGCCGAGCCTGGCCCACCTCGGCTCTCTCGTCGACCGGATCTCCTTCGCGGGGCTGCCCGTCCAGACCCGGATCCTGGGCGAGGCACGTCCCTTGCCGGCCGGCGTCGACGTCACGGCCTATCGCATCATTCAGGAAGCATTGACGAACGCCCTCAAGCACGGGCGTGAGGCGGAAGCCGAGGTGACGGTGCGGTACGCGGATCGCTTTCTGCGCGTCGAGGTGCTGAACACGGGGCCGAGCGTCCTGTCCGCGAACCATCTCGTCTCGGGCGAGACGGTGCCGCCCCGGGCCGACGGCGCCGGCCGCGGTCTCATCGGGCTGCAGGAGCGCGTCGCCCTGTACGGCGGCGACATGGACGCCCGGCGCCGCCTCGGTGGCGGCTTCCGCGTCCGCGCCCGGATTCCCCTGGACTGCCAGTGACGTCCGCCGAGCCGCGTCTGCGCGTCGTCATCGCGGACGACCAGGAACTGGTCCGCACCGGATTCCGCATGATCCTCACCGCTCGCGGCATCGAAGTGGTGGGGGAAGCGGGCAACGGCAGGGAAGCCGTGACACTGTGCGGCCGGCTGCGCCCGGACGTGATGCTGATGGACATCCGCATGCCGGTGATGGACGGGCTGGAGGCCACCCGTCGCGTCCTGGCCCAGGACGCGAACTGCCGCGTGATCATGCTGACGACCTTCGATCTCGACCAGTACGTGTACGCCGCCCTCGCGGCGGGTGCAAGCGGTTTTCTTCTGAAGGACGTCACCTCGGACTTCCTGGCCACCGCCGTGCATCTGGTCAGCAAGGGCGACGCGTTGCTCGCTCCGTCGATCACCAGGCGGCTGGTCGAGCGCTTCGCCGCCGCCGACCCGGGGCCGGGCCCGAAGCCCGACGTTCCCTCCGTGCACCGAGACCTGGGCACCCTGACCCCCCGTGAGCGCGAGGTGCTGGCGCTGCTGGGGCGGGGGCTGTCCAACGCCGAGCTGGCGGCGGAGCTGACCCTCAGCGAAGCGACGGTGAAGACCCACGTGGCGCGGATCTTCTCCAAGCTCGGGCTGCGCGACCGGGCTCAGGCCGTGGTCCTCGCCTACGAGACGGGCCTTGTCTCGCCCGGCGAGCCAGGTGCCACCAAAGCACCCGGGCCGTGAGCCCCCTCCGTTCACGTCACGTCGCGTCTTCCCTCCGGGGATGCGTGCATAGGGCACTCAGAAGCGGCACACGAGTGTGATCACCTCTGCGCCTCCTTATGCACACGTTGAACATCCTCGACATCATCTCGACAAGATATGACCATGAGTGAAGGCCAAGACCGCAGCAGGAACAGCAGCCGCTCGCCACGCGGGCCGCCGGGTCCGGATCCAAGCCCAGTCGCGCCGCGCCCCCTGACCCGGGGCGGATGGAGAACGAACCGCAATGTCGAAACGTTTTTCGCGCACATCACACTGAATTTTCTACTTACGGGGTGAACGAATTGGAAGAGCCAGTGTCCGCCGTGCTCGTGGCCGAACCGGCACCAGCTGCCGTTCCTTTCACAGGCGCTGATCCCGCGGAGGTGCGAAGCCTCCCCGTGGTGCGGGTCCCCATCGCGGCACTGCTCCCGGGCAAGTCCCCCCGATCCCACGGTCCCGATCAGGAACACGTGGCCCGGCTGGCCGAGATCGACGGGCCGCTGCCGCCGATTCTCGTCCGGCGGTCCGACATGCGCGTCATCGACGGGATCCACCGGCTGCTCGCCGCCCTCCTGCGAGGGCAGGAGAGCATCGATGTCGAATTCTTCGAAGGAAGCGCCGACGAAGCGTTCCTGAAAGCCGTTCAGGCCAACATCACGCACGGCCTCCCGCTCTCACAGGCCGACCGGCGGGTCGCCGCCATGCGCATCATGACCTCCCATCCGCAGATGTCCGACCGTGCCATCGCACGGGTGTCCGGCCTGGGCGCTAAGGCCGTCGCCTCCATCCGACGCCGTTCAACTGCCGCCGTGCCGCAGTTGAACTCGCGCATCGGCCAAGACGGCCGGATCCGGCCACTCAGCAGCGTCGAGGGCCGGTGGCGCGCCGCCGAGGTGATGGCCGAGAACCCCGAGGCGTCCCTGCGCGAGGTGGCCCGGATCGCGGGGATATCCCCGGCCACCGCCAGCGATGTGCGACGCCGGGTGAAAGCCGGCATGCCGCCCGCCTCGGCACGGCCGGACACCCCCGAAAGCAACGGCCCGGCACGGCAGGCCGCCGCGGAAGCCAATGACGCCACACCCCCTCCCGCCGAGATCACGAGGACCGCGGCCGACAGCAGGGCCTGTCCGCCGCCGCCCGCACCGGCCCAGGTCCTCGACAAGCTGCTGCGTGATCCGTCATTGCGGCTCAAGGAGGAGGGACGGCACCTGCTGAGGCTGCTCCAGCACAATGCCTCCGCCGAATGGGACCAATTGACGGCCGTCGTACCGCCGCACTGCGGAGAAATGGTGGGAAGTCTCGCGCGACAATACGCCGCGACCTGGTTGGAGTTCGCCGAACTCCTGGACGACCGGGACATCATTCCCCGGCCAAGAGCCTTGAGTTGACTCAGCACCGCCCCGTTGCAAAATAGTTCATTTTCCTGATCCCGCCGGACTATCCGTGATTGACAGTCCGACGGGATTTTCATCTCCGGGCTGCTCATCGAGCGAAGAAGGTTCCCATGACGAGAAAGAGCCGTCCGGGCCTCGGACAAGGCACCCTCCGGCGCATTCTCCCGTATGCCATGAAATACCGGCGGCTCATCGCTCTTCTGCTGCTGGCGACGGTGACCGAAGCCGTCGTCATGGCGTCGAGCCCGCTGCTCCTGAAGGTGATCATCGACGAGGGCATCGTGCCGGGCCGTCAGGACACGGTGCTGTGGCTGTCCGGAGCACTGGTCGCGGCGGTGCTGCTCCAGGCGGGGGCCACGTACCTGGACGCCTGGACGTCGGGCCGGATCGGAGAGGGCGTCGTCTTCGACCTGCGTCACCGGATCTTCACGCACGTGCAGAAGCAGCCGCTGGCGTTCTTCACCCGCACTCAGACCGGGGCCCTGGTCAGCCGGCTCAACGGTGATGTCATCGGCGCCCGTGACGCGCTGACCAGTCTGCTGTCCCAGACGGTGTCCACCCTGCTCACCCTGGCCCTGGTGCTCGCCGCGATGTTCTACCTGTCATGGCAGATCAGCGTCGTGGCGCTGCTGGCCATCCCGGTCTTCCTGCTGCCGGCACGGCTCGTCATCGGCAAGGTGCGGCGGCTCACCCGGGAACGAATGGGGCTGGACGCCGAGATGAGTTCACTGATGAACGAGCGGTTCAACGTGTCGGGGGCGATGCTCGCCAAGCTCTACGGCCGGCCCGACGACGAGAGCCGGCTGTTCTCCGGCAAGGCCGGCCGGGCCCGGGACGTGTCCGTCACGGCCGGACTGTACGGCCAGCTCCCGTGGATCATCCTCACCCTGCTGGCCGCGTTCACCACGGCCGCCGTCTACGGCCTGGGCGGCAGTCTGGCCATCGACGGCACACTGCAACTGGGCACGCTCGTCGCCATGGGCACACTGCTGGTCCGGCTGTACGAGCCGATCGACCGGCTGTCGATGCTCCAGACCACCGCCATGGCCACGGTGGTCAGTTTCGAAAGGGTCTTCGAGGTCCTGGACCTGGATCCGCTCGTCGACGAAGAGCCCGACGCACGCGACCTCCCTCCGCGCGCGGCCGGAGACGCCCGCTTCCAGGGACTGTCGGCCGGTGCTGACGGCTTCCGCAAGGACATCCAGATCCCCGGTGCAGATGTGCAGGTCCATCAGGCCGGTGCTCAGGGTGGACAGATAGCCGGCCAGGCGCGGGTCG